>JAEYZO010000434.1 GCA_023428035.1 Pseudomonadota bacterium
TGTCGCTCGCGGCGGGCTTGTCGCTCGCGGCGGGCTTGTCGCTCGGCTGCGCCGGCCGACGGAGCTGCGTGAGCGCGGGCACGTCAGCCTCGGTCACGAAGGCCACCGCGCGGCGCGTCGGCTCGTAGGTCCGCTCCAGCATCAGCCAGAGCTTCGCGACGCGGGCCGCCCACACCGCCGAGGGGTCGTCGGCGCGCGAGGAGGAGAGGATCGCCGCGTTCAACCCGCGCGCCTTCTCGGCGTCGCCCGCGAAGTAGTGGCGGTCGCTCTGCGCGGGGAAGCGCGCCGTGTGCTGCTCGTAGAGCGTCGCGAGGCGCGACAGGTCGCGCGCCGTGTCGAGCCAGCCCTGGCCCTCACGGATCGACTCCAGCTCGCGCTGCACCAGCGGGTCGTCACCGATGTGGTACTCCGCGGCGGTGAGCATCCTCTGGCGCGTCTTTCGCGCGGCCTCGCCCACCTCGGCCGGCACCATCGCCTCGGAGGCCTGCACCGACAGCCGGAGCTGCTCGGTGCGGGCGTGCGAGAGCGCGAGCGCCACCGTGGGGAGCGAGCGGAGCTTCACCGGGTCGAAGCTCGCGGCCGGCAGCGACGTGAGGCGCGAGAAGATCGCGCCCACCAGCCACTTCATCACGAGCGCGATCACCGCGTTCGCGACGTAGTCGAAGTCGTACCCGCGCGGCGGAGGCGGCGCGTCGGGCATCGCGTCGACCTCCTCGGCGAGCGACGCCCACGCGCCGGCGCCGTCCGACGGAGGGGGCTCGACGACGGCCTCCTCGGCCTCCGGCGAGCAGGTTGGAGTGACGGGCTTACGCTTCATGACTCACGCTCCTTTCGAGGGCCTGTGTGTCGCCCTCACCCACCAGTACGGGCCGACCCTCACGGTTTGGGATTCGCGACAACAATTTCATCCATCGCGAGCGTCGCCAGCGTGGCGGCGACCGCGCGGCGACCGCGGGTCACCCTCCCTCGGAGCACGTCGACGGTGCACCCGAGGCGCGCAGCGGCGTCGTGCCAGGTCTCGCCGTCGACCCTCGCGCGGAGCGCGTCACGCAGCTCGCTCGGGAGCGCGTCGAGCATCGCCTCGACGACGGCCACGCCGTCGACGCCGACTCGGTCACCCTGGTGCGAGAGCGCGTCGAGGTCGTCGACGTCGTGGTGGTCCTCGTCGTAGGCGCTCGCGGCGCGCAGCGCGTCGATGGCGGTGAAGCGGGTGATCTGCGTGACCCAGGGGAGGAGTCGCCCACGCGCGGGGTCGAAGCGGTGCCGCGCGGCGACGATCTTCAGCGAAGCGGCCTGCACCACGTCGTCGACGACGGACGGGTCCTCGTAGAAGAGGATCGCTCGGGCCGTGGCGACGACGCGGGGGAGGAGCGCGCGCATCGCTCGGTCGAGCCTGCGTGGGTCGGCGTGGATGAAGTCCGCGACGAGCGCGGCGTCAGGGTGGGCGGCGTGAAGGCTGTCGTCGTGCATCGCGGGACCTCCGGCGGGTGTTCGCCGGCTCTCCTCGCGAGGGCGTCGTCAGTGTTGCGTGAAAAAAGATGCGCCGTTCTTTCGAGGTGCGAGCACCGGGACGCCGGTCACCGGATTACTTCATACAGCACGGGCACTCCGGCGACCGATGACCGGTGCCCCGAGTGCTCGACGGGCACCGCGGCGACCGCTGACCGGCGCCCGAAGTGCTCGACGGGCACCGCGGCGACCGATGACCGGCGCCCCGAGTGCTCGACGGGCACCGCGGCGCCTTGTGCCGGGCACCGCCGAGCGCATAGGGTCTCGGCCCACGGGATGAGCACGGAGCTCGAATGGTTGACGCGCAAGACGCGCATCGACCCGAAACTCGACGGCTCCGGGTGGAAGCTCGGCCTCGCGGGCAAGTCCGCCGGGGGCTACCGCACCGAGGAGGAGCCCACCGCCCTCGGCCCCGCGGACTACGCCCTCTGGATGGGCGACAAGGTCGTCGGGGTCGTCGAGGCCAAGAAGGTCTCGGTCGGGCCGCAGAACGTGCTCACCCAGGCCGAGCGCTACGCGCGCTCCTTCGACCCGGCCGTGTGCCTCGGGGTCTTCGGCGAGTACCGCTGCCCCTTCCTCTACGCGACCAACGGTGAGCTGATCTGGTTCCGCGACGTGCGGCACCCGCTCGAACGGTCTCGCACCGTCGCGCGCTTTCACACGCCGTCGGCGGTCACCGAGATGCTCGGGCGCGACCACGACGCGGCCTGCGCGAAGCTCCTCGCGCTCCCCCACGACCACCCCAAGCTCCGCGACTACCAGAAAGACGCCAACGCCGCGGTGGACAAGGCCATCGCCGACCGCAAGCGCAACCTGCTCGTGGCGATGGCGACGGGCACGGGCAAGACCTTCACCCTGGTGAACCAGGTCTACCGGCTGATGAAGTCGGGGGTCGCGCGGCGGGTGCTCTTCCTCGTCGATCGGCGCGCGTTGGCGGCCCAGGCGGTGCGCGCGTTCTCGTCCTTCGAGGTCGAGCCCGGCAAGAAGTTCGATCAGGTCTACGAGGTCTACTCGTCGCGGTTCCAGACCGAGGACTTCTCCGCCGAGGACAAGTTCGACCCCAAGGTGCTCCCGCAGAAGTACCTCACCGACCCGCAGCCCGGTCACGCCTTCGTCTACGTCGCGACCATCCAGCGCATGGCGATGAACGTGCTCGGCCGCTCCGCGGTCTTCGGCGGCGGCGAAGAGACGCCCGACGACGACGCCTCGGCCCTCGACATCCCCATCCACGCCTTCGACGTCATCGTCGCCGACGAGTGCCACCGGGGATACACCTCGCAGGAGATCTCGACCTGGCGCGCGACCCTCAACCACTTCGACGCGATCAAGGTCGGGCTCACCGCGACCCCCGCGAGCCACACGACGGCCTACTTCACCCACAAGGTCTTCGAGTACGGCTACGAGCGGGCCGTGCGCGACGGGCACCTCGTCGACTACGACGTGGTGAACGTCCGCTCCGACGTGAGGATGGAGGGCGTGTTCCTCCGCGAGGGCGAGAAGGTCGAGGTGGTCGACCCCGAGACGGGGCTCTCGACCCTCGACACCCTCGAAGACGAGCGCGCCTACGACACCGCCTCCATCGAGCAGGAGGTGAGCGCGCCGGACTCGAACAAGAAGATCCTCGCCGAGGTGAAGCGCTACGCCGACGAGCACGAGCGGGCCTACGGGCGCTTCCCCAAGACCTTGATCTTCGCGGTCAACGACATCCCGCACCTGTCGCACGCCGACCAGCTCGTCACCCTCGCGCGAGACGTCTTCGGCCGCGGTGAGGACTTCGTCGAGAAGATCACCGGGCGGGTCGACCGACCGCTGCACCGCATCCGGGAGTTTCGCAACCGCCCCTCGCCCGCCGTCGCGGTCACCGTGGACCTCCTCTCCACCGGCGTCGACATCCCCGACCTGGAGTTCATCGTGTTCCTGCGGCCGGTGAGGAGCCGCATCCTCTTCGAGCAGATGCTCGGCCGCGGCACCCGCAAGGGCGAGCGCCACGCCGACAAGGACCACTTCACGGTCTTCGACTGCTTCGACGGCACCCTCCTCAAGTACTTCAAGGACTCCACGGGCATCACCCAGGAGGAGCCCGCCGCCCCGACGCGCACGATCCGCGAGGTCGTGGCCGACATCTGGGCGAACAAGGACCGCGCCTACAACGTCGGCGTGCTGGTGAAGCGGCTCCAGCGCGTCGACAAGGCCATGTCCGACGAGGGGCGAACCCTCTTCGCGAAGTTCGTCCCCGACGGCGACCTCGCGGCCTTCGCGCGAGGGCTGACCGCGAAGCTGCGCGACGACTTCGTGCCCACGATGAAGCTCGTGCGCGACGACGAGTTCCTCGACCTGCTGGTGAACTACCCCCGCCCACCGCGCACCTTCGTCCGCGCCTACGAGACCGTCGATTCGGTGTCGTCGACCTTCGTGCTGCGCGACGCGGGCGGCGGGGTGCACAAGCCTGCCGACTACCTCCAGGAGTTCTCTCGCTTCGTGGCCGAGAACCCCGACCACATCGACGCCGTGACCATCCTCCTCGACCGCCCGCAGGCGTGGAGCCCCAGCGCCCTCTCGGAGCTTCGCGAGAAGCTCAAGCAGAGCCGCTTCCGCTTCACCGTCGACCAGCTCCAGCGCGCGCACGAGGCGACCTACCGCAAGGCCCTCGTCGACGTGATCTCGATGGTGAAGCGCGCCGTCGACGCCGAGGCCCCGCTCCTCACCGCCGCCGAGCGCGTCGACCGCGCCTTCGCCCAGGTCACCGCGGAGAGGACCTTCTCCCCCGACCAGCGGCGCTGGCTCGACCGCATCCACGCGCACCTGCGCGAGAACCTCTCGATCGAGCGCGACGACTTCGAGCTCGTGCCCGTGCTCTGCGACGCGGGCGGGCTCGGCGCGGCGCGGCGGGTGTTCGGCGACGAGGCGCTCGACGCGCTCCTCCACGACTTCAACGAGGCCATCGCGGCATGACCCTGAGCAACGCAGACGTGGTGCAGAAGCTCTGGGGCTTCTGCCACACCCTCCGCCATGACGGCATCGACTACGGCGACTACATCGAGCAGATCACCTACCTGCTCTTCCTGAAGATGGCCGACGAGCGCGGGGTGGATCTCCCGCGGGGCTGCGGGTGGCCGTCGATCCGCGACCGCTCCGGCGTGGATCTCACCGACCACTACGTCGAGGTGCTGCGCACGCTGGGGAAGACCCAGGGCATCCTCGGCGACATCTACGCGGGCGCGCAGAGCCGCTTCAACAACCCGGTCAACCTCAAGAAGCTCGTCTCGCTCATCGACGAGACGGCGTGGACCTCCCTCGACGTCGACGTGAAGGCCGCGGCCTACGAGGGCCTGCTCGAGAAGGCCGCCGCCGAGGGGAAGAAGGGCGCGGGGCAGTACTTCACGCCGCGGGTGCTGATCCAGTCGATCTGCCGCTGCATCAAGCCCGACCCGAGGACGAAGGGCGACTTCAAGGTCTGCGACCCCGCGGTGGGGAGCGGGGGCTTTCTCGTCTCGGCCTACGAGTGGCTGCGCGACGAGACGAAGGGCGCGCTCGACCGTGACGTCGCGAGGCGGGTGAGGTCGAAGACCTACTATGGGCAGGAGCTCGTCGCGCGCCCGCGCCGCATGGCGCTGATGAACCTGTACCTGCACAACGTCGAGCCGCACATCGCGCTCGGGGACTCCATCGCGGAGCCCCCGTCATCGACGCGCTACGACGTGATCCTGACGAACCCTCCCTTCGGGACGAAGGGCGCGGGGCAGGTGCCCGAGCGCGACGACTTCACCGTCGCGACCTCGAACAAGCAGCTCAACTTCGTGCAGCACGTTCTGACCATCCTGAAGCCCGGCGGGCGGGCCGCGGTGGTGCTGCCTGACAACGTGCTCTTCGCGGATCAGGCCGGCGAGGTGATGAAGATCCTCGCGGAGGACTGCGACCTGCACACGGTGCTGCGCCTGCCGCGGGGGACCTTCACGCCGTACTCGCAGGGCGTGAAGGCCAACGTGATCTTCTTCACCAAGGGCTTTCCCTCCGAGCGCACGTGGATCTACGACGCGCGCACGAACGTCCCTGGGATCACGAAGAAGGACCGGCCGTTGACCCGCGCGCACTTCGCGGACTTCGAGCGGTGCTACGGCGACGACCCGAGCGGTCGCTCGCTGCGGAGGCGCACCGACTCGAAGGACGACCGCTGGCGCGACTTCAGCGCGCTGGAGGTGAAGGAGCGGGAGTTCAAGCTCGACGGCTTCAAGTGGCTGAAGGAAGACTCCCTGGAGGACGCCGACGACCTGCCGCCGCCCGAGGAGCTCGCCACCGACGCCATCGGCGAGCTGGAAGAAGCCGTCGCGGAGCTCAACGCGGTGCTCCGGATGCTAGAGAGCGGGACGGAGGTGAAGGCGTCGTGAGGGTTGCGGACGCGTGCGGCGTGGTGTGGCCGCTGGCTGTCCCCGGACTGAAGTCCGGGGCAGCCCAAAGGGTGAAGCCCGCGTCTGCGGGCTCATCACGGTTCCATCACGCTCGGGTCGGTCGCAGCGGTGCGAGCGCCAGTGAGAAGCCCTCGCGCCGCGAGGGCTTGAGCGTAAAGGCTGCCCCGGACTTCAGTCCGGGGACAGCCAGCGGTGAACCCGCGGCGCAGCGAGGGCAGGCGTGAGCGGGGAGCTGCCGGAGGGGTGGGCGCACGTTTCCATAACCAGGCTTCTGGAGGGTGGTGTTTTCTCGGACGGTGATTGGGTCGAATCCAAGGATCAGGATCCAACCGGCGACGTGCGCCTCATTCAGTTGGCGGATGTCGGCGACGGCGAGTACCGCAATCGTTCCGCTCGATTCATGACGACGGCGAAAGCACTCGAGCTTGGCTGCACCTATTTGGCAGCAGGTGACCTTCTTGTCGCCCGTATGCCGGACCCGCTTGGTCGTGGCTGCATATTTCCCGGCGACAATCGCCCTTCGGTCACAGTGGTTGACGTATGCATCATGCGCCCTGCTGTACCCGGGCCGACTATCGCTCGTTACATGATGCATGCTGTGAATTCGCCTCAACTACGTTCAACAATCGCGGAGTTCGAGCGAGGAACTACGAGGAAGCGCATATCTCGCTCGAATCTCGGCGCCCTCTCTTTGCCGACTGCTCCGGCCGAAGAGCAACGCCGCATCGTCGAGAAGGTCGAGGCCCTGCTCGAACAGGTGAACCGCGCGAAGGCGCGGCTCGATCGGGTGCCCGTCATCCTCAAGCGCTTCCGGCAGGCGGTGCTGGCGGCGGCGTGCTCGGGGGAGCTGACGCGGGAGTGGAGGGAGTCGGCCGATAGCTCCGAGAAGCCCGCGCTGCGAGCACCCTGTGACACGGAAGGGTGGCTCGACGCCGACCTCCCCGCGAGTTGGGGATTACAGGCTCTTGGAAACATCGCCACGGTGGTCACAGGCTCGACGCCGCCGACCAAACGCGCTGATCTCTACGGGGGGCAGATCCCATTCGTGAAACCCGGCGACCTCGGAAGCTGGCACGCGCTGACACGTGCGACTGACACCGTGACAGAGCTTGGAGCAGAGGCTGGACGGCGCTTGCCTGCTGGTACCGTCTTGGTGGCCTGCATCGGAAACCTCGGCAAGACTGCGATTCTCGGCACCGATGCGATCTGTAACCAGCAGATCAATGCCATTCTCCCAACCACCAATCTGCTTCCAAGGTTTGTGCTGTATTGGGCGGGCACACTCTCCGGCTGGCTCGACGCCCATGCGTCTGAAACGACCATCAAGATCGTAAACAAGGGCCGCTTCGAGACGGCACCACTCCCCCTCCCCCCGCTCGACGAGCAGCGGGAGATCGTCCGCCGCGTCGACGCGCTGTTCGCGCTGGCCGACGCCATCGAGCGACGAGTCGCCGCGGCGACGGCGCGCGCGGAGAAGCTCCCGCAGGCGATCCTCGCGAAGGCCTTCGCGGGGGT
>JAEYZO010000952.1 GCA_023428035.1 Pseudomonadota bacterium
CCCGTCGGTCGACGTCCCCGAGGTGATGGACCTCCCCGCGGTGAGCGACGTCCCCGCGGCGATGGACCTCCCCGCGACGCCCGACGTTCCTGTCGCGATGGACGCTTCGTCCGACCGCGGCTCCTCCGTCGACGTCCCCGCGCCGCCCGTCGACACCGGCCGCCCCGACGCGGGCTTCGACGCCGGCGTGGTCACCCTCGGCGACGCGTGGAGCGCCGAGCGCGACGCGGGCGACCCCACGCCCCGCGACGTCGACCGGGTGATCTCCCCCGCGCCGGGAGACAGCGCCTCTCGCTTCGGCGGCGCAGAAGACCCCTCGCGCGCGCCCGCCATCGTCTACCCCGACGACGGCACGGTGCTCCCGCCGAACCTCACGGGCTTCGAGGTGCACTTCCGCCCGGGCGCGGGCAACGACCTCTTCGAGGTCTCCTTCCGCGGCGACCGGGGGGCGCTCCGGGTCTTCACCCGCTGCAGCACCGTCGCTGACGGCTGCGCGCTCTCCCTCGACGAGGCCGCCTACAACGAGCTCGCCCGCGTGGCGCAGCCGTCGGGGAACGTCACCCTCACCGTGCGCGGCACGAGCGCCTCGGGGGGCGTCGGCCGCTCGGCCACGCGCGCCCTCGGCGTGACCAACTTCGACGTGCGCGGCGGGCTCTACTACTGGTCCGCCGCGAGCGGGACGATCAACCGCTTCGAGTTCGGCCGCTCCGGCGCCCGCGCGGAGCCCTTCCTCCGCGGCGACCCGCTCAACTGCCTCGGGTGCCACGTGCTCTCCCGCGACGGCTCGCGGGTGATGGTGGGGCGGTTCATCCCCGGCCCCGCCGCGACGCGCATCTACGACGTGCCCACCCGCGCCCCGCTCTCGCCCGACTACGGCGCGAACTTCGGGGCCTTCTCCCCCGACGTGCGCTGGCTCCTCACCAGCAACGGCTCGGCGCTCTCGCTGCGCAACCCCGTGAACGGCGCTGAGGTCCCGGGCCTGCCCGGCCCCACCGCGGGCACGCACCCCGACTGGTCCCGCGACGGACGTCGGGTGGTCTTCGCGCGACCCCGCACCGCCATCCCCTTCCTCGGCACGCCCGGCCACGACGGCCCCGCCGACCTCATGACCATGGCCTGGAGCGGTGCGGCCTTCGCGGCCCCGACCACCCTCCTCGCGGCCTCGGGCACCCGCAACAACAGCTACTACCCCGCGTTCTCTCCCGACGACGCGTGGGTGCTCTTCAACCGCGCCGCGGGCAACTCCAACAACAACATCGACGCCCAGCTCTGGGTGATGCCCTCAACGGGCGGGTCACCCACGCGCCTCGCCCGCGCCGACCTCGCCGAGGGGATGGGCAACTCCTGGCCCAAGTGGGCGCCCTTCGTGCAGCGCTTTCAGGGCGAGCCCCTGATGTGGTTCACCTTCTCCTCGCGGAGAGACTACGGCTTGCGCCTCAGGCAGCAGTCCCGCGAGGCGGGCTCGCGCACGGCGCAGCTGTGGATGGCCGCGTTCCGACCGTCTCGGGCCGCGGCGGGAGACGCCTCGGCGCCGGCCTTCTGGCTGCCCTTTCAGAGCATGAGCGAGGGCAACCACATCGCGCAGTGGGCCGAGGCCGTGCAGCGCATGGGCTGCGCCTCCGACGCCGACTGCAACCCGCAGGAGCGCTGCCTCCCCGTGGAGTTCACCGTCGCGGCCACGCGCTACGGCTGCGTGTCGCGCTGACCACCAACGAGAGCGAAGACCATGTCTACGAAGACCGCCTGGGGCGGGAGGTTCACGGAGGAGCTGAGCGAGGCCGCGTCGCGCTTCCTCGCGTCGGTCGACATCGACAAGCGCCTCGCCGAGGAGGACATCGAGGGCTCCGTCGCGCACGCCGAGATGCTGGGCTCCATCGGCGTGCTGACCGACGACGACGTCGCGAAGGTGCGCCGGGGCCTGCACGCGATCCGCGACCGGGTGCGCGCGGGCGATTTCCCCTGGGACGCCGCGAAGGAAGACGTCCACATGAACGTCGAGGCCGCGCTCACCGCGGCCGAGGGCGACGTGGGCGCGAGGCTCCACACCGGGCGGTCCCGCAACGACCAGGTCGCGACCGACATGCGCCTCTGGTCGCGCCGCGCCTGCGCCGACGTGGGAGACGCCCTCGACGCCCTCGCGCGCGCCCTGGTCGACCGCGCCGCGGAGGAGGTCGACACCCTGCTCCCCGCCTACACGCACCTCCAGCGGGCGCAGCCCAACCGCCTCGCGCACCACCTCCTCGCGTGGGTCGAGATGCTCGGCCGCGACCGGGGACGCCTCGACGACGCCGCGCGGCGGATGAACGAGTCTCCCCTCGGGTCGGGCGCGGTGTGCGCGACGACCTTCCCCCTCGACCGCGCGATGACGGCGAGGGCGCTGGGCTTCGACGCGCCCACCCGCAACTCCCTCGACGCCACGGGCGACCGCGACTTCTTGCTGGAGCTCTTGTCCGCGCTCTCGATCGCGGCGGTGCACCTGTCGCGCTTCTCCGAGGAGCTGGTGCTCTGGTCGACGCAGGAGTTCGGCTTCGTCGAGATGGCCGACGCGCACACCACGGGCTCGTCGATGATGCCGCAGAAGAAGAACCCCGACGTGGCCGAGGTCGCGCGCGGAAAGTGCGGCCGAGTCGTGGGCGACCTCGTGGCGCTGCTGGTCACCACCAAGGGCCTCCCCCTCGGGTACAACCGCGACCTGCAAGAAGACAAAGCCCCCGTCTTCGACGCGGTCGACACGGTGCGCGACACGGCGCTGGTGCTCGCCGACGCGACGCGCGCCATGCGATTTCACCGCGACCGGATGAGGGCCGCGCTGGGCGCGGGCTTCGTCAACGCCACCGAGGCGGCTGACTGGCTCGCCGCGAAGGGCGTGCCCTTCCGCCACGCGCACGAGGTCGCGGGGAGGCTCGTGGCGCGCGCGATCCGTGACGGGGTGACCCTCGAGGCGCTGCCCCTGTCGGCCTTCCGCGAGGAGCACCCCGACTTCGACGACTCGGTCTACCTCGCCCTCGACCCCGAGCGCGCCATCGAGCGCAGAGACATCCCCGGCGGCCCCGCCCGCGCGCGGGTGCTCGCGGCCATCGACGACGCCCGCGCCCGCCTCGACGCG
>JAEYZO010000953.1 GCA_023428035.1 Pseudomonadota bacterium
AACCTCCGCAAGTGCCCCCGCGACGCCCCCCCCCGCGCCAGAGCGGGGGGGCGTCGGTGCGTCCGAGGGTCGCGGTTCGCTGAACCCCTCCGCCGCGGTCGCCCGGCCCCGCGGCCGAGACCCGCGACCCCCGCAGCGCCCGTCGCTACGGTCTTCGCTTCGTGCGCGCGAGAGCCATCGCGCTCAGGGACCGAGGACGCCGATCGACGCCGCGCTGGCCCCTTCACCCCGAGGTCCTCGCGCTCGCGCCCACGCGCGGGCGGCGGTGACCTCGACACACCAACGCGTCGGGCGTGGAGCCTTCAATGTCGATCATCCGAGAGAGCGTCGAGATCGGGAACGTCACCGTCACCATCGAGACCGGCCGCATCGCGCGGCAGGCGCACGGCGCCGTGCTGGTCACCGCGGGCGAGAGCATGGTGCTCGTCACCGCCTGCGCGAGCGCCGACCCGCGGCCGGTGGACTTCCTCCCGCTGTCGGTCGACTACGTCGAGAAGACCTTCGCCGCGGGCAAGATCCCCGGCGGGTTCTTCAAGCGCGAGGGGCGGCTGCGCGACGACGAGGTGCTCGTCTCGCGCCTCATCGACCGGCCGTGCCGGCCGCTGTTCCCCGACGGGTTCCGGCTGGACACGCAGATCATCGCGACGGTGCTCTCGGCCGACCGGGTGAACCCGACCGACGTGCTCGCCCTCACCGGCGCGAGCTTCGCGCTGCACATCAGCGACATCCCGTGGGCGGGCCCCATCGCAGGCGTCCGGGTGGGCCGCGTGGACGGCAAGTGGGTCGCCAACCCCACCTTCGAGGAGATGGAGAAGAGCGACGTCGAGCTGGTGGTCGCCGCCTCGAAGGACGCCATCGTGATGGTCGAGGGCGGCGCCGAGGAGGTCAGCGAGGACGACCTCGTCGACGCGCTGATGTTCGCCCACCGCTCGGTGCAGCCGGTGATCGAGCTCCAGGAGCGGATGCGCGAGGCGATCGGCAAGACCAAGCGCGCGTTCAGCGCGTCGCAGCCCTCGGAGGACATGTTCCGCCGGGTGCGCGAGGTCGCCGGCGACGCCATCGCCGAGGCCTGCCGCATCCGCGTGAAGCAGGAGCGCTACGGCCGCTTCAAGGCGCTCAAGAGCGAGACCGTCGCGAAGCTCGCCGAGGAGTTCCCCGCGCAGGAGCCGCTGCTCAAGGCCGCGTTCTCCGAGGTGCAGGGCCACACGATGCGCACGATGATCGTCGACACGGGGTCGCGCATCGACGGCCGCGACACGGTCACCGTTCGCCCCATCACCTGTGAGGTCGGGCTCCTGCCGCGCGTGCACGGCTCGTCTCTGTTCACCCGCGGCGAGACCCAGGGCATCGTCACGACCACCCTCGGCACCGCGCAGGACGAGCAGAAGATCGACGGCCTCACCGGCGAGCGCTGGAAGCGCTTCCTCCTGCACTACAACTTCCCGCCCTACAGCGTGGGTGAGACCAAGCCCTTGCGCGGCCCGGGCCGCCGCGAGGTGGGCCACGGCAACCTCGCCGAGCGCGCCCTCGCGAGGATGATCCCGACGCACGAGCAGTTCCCCTACACGATCCGCATCGTGAGCGAGATCACCGAGTCGAACGGGTCGAGCTCCATGGCCACGGTCTGCGGCGGCACCCTCTCGCTGATGGACGCGGGCGTGCCGATCAAGAGCCCCGTAGCGGGCATCGCGATGGGGCTCATCAAAGAGGGCGACAAGGTCGCCGTGCTCACCGACATCCTCGGCGACGAGGACCACCTCGGCGACATGGACTTCAAGGTCTGCGGCACCCGCCGCGGCGTCACCGCGATCCAGATGGACATCAAGATCGAGGGCCTCTCCCGCGAGATCCTCGACCGCGCGCTCAAGCAGGCCCGCGACGCGCGGCTGCACATCCTCGACCGGATGCTCGCGACCCTCGCCTCGCCCCGCGCGGAGCTCTCGAAGCACGCGCCGCGCATCACCACCATCAAGGTGAACCCGAACCAGATCCGCCTCGTGATCGGCCCGGGCGGCAAGACCATCAAGGGCATCGTCGACCAGACCGGCGTCGCCATCGACGTCGAGGACGACGGCACGGTGAACATCGCCTCGAGCGACAGCGCCGCGGTGCAGCGCGCCCTCGACATCATCCGCGGCCTCACCGCCGAGGCCGAGATCGGCGCGACCTACAAGGGCGCGATCAAGCGCATCACCGACTTCGGCGCCTTCGTCGAGATCTTCCCCGGCACCGAGGGCCTGCTGCACGTGAGCGAGATCTCGCACGACCGCGTCGAGAACGTCGGGTCGGTGCTCGCCGAGGGCCAGGAGGTCGAGGTCAAGGTGCTCTCCATCGAGGACGGCACCGGCAAGATCCGGCTCTCGCGCCGCGCGCTGCTCCCGCTCCCCGAGGGCGAGGAGGGCGACCGCGCCCGGGAGCGCATGGAGCGCTCGCACAACGAGCCCCCGCCCCGCCGGTCGGGCCCCGGTGACCGCGGCGGTGGCCGCCCCCGGCGCTGACCTCCGCGGCGATTGTGTCGCCGCGAAGGGATAGGGTATAGCCC
>JAEYZO010000024.1 GCA_023428035.1 Pseudomonadota bacterium
CGCCGTAGCCGTGGACGAGGTGCGCGGGGCGGTGCCCGGCCTGGAGACGCG
This sequence comes from Pseudomonadota bacterium, assembly GCA_023428035.1. GTDB lineage: Bacteria > Myxococcota_A > Polyangia > Polyangiales > JAEYZO01. The sequence goes on from JAEYZO010000024.1 coordinate 52, forward strand.
TGGCGGCGCAGCGGTCTTCGACGCGGTCGCGGTGGATGAGCCGCGCCGGGCGGTGGCCCGCGGCGATGAGCGACGACGGGCAGGGGGCGGCTGCCCTGCGCCGCCCCGCTCGACCGAGGAAGAACCGGCGCTCCGCGAGGTGGGGGTGCCACCGGGGCGCGGGGAGCCTCCATCGGACCACGCATGAAGACGCCGACGGTGCGCGAGGGGCAGGGCCCCGAGAGGCTCGACCGCGAGGAGTTCTCCCGACGCTTTCGACTGCGCTTCTACGACCCGGCCTTCGACGCCGCGCGCGACGCCGTCGACCGCCTCGAAGCCATCGCCTGGGAGGCCTATCAAGACGGCCGCAAGGCGCCGCGCACCGTGAAGGCCGGCGAGGGCTTCGCCGACCCCGAGTACGAGCTCTCGGTGGAGTGGCTCGCGGCGCGCACGCGGCTCCACGAGGCGCAGCGGCGGCAGTCGTCTGGCGCGTCGCCGTCGCGGGTGCTCCTGATCGTGGGCTCGGCGCGCAACGACAAGACCTGCCCCGGAGAGGTCTCGAAGTCCTGGCGCCTCGTGAACGACGCCCGCGCGGTGATCGAGGCCGAAGAGGGCTTCGAGGTCGACGCGCTCGACCTGAGCGTCCTCACGTCGGAGTACGGGCGAGAGATCCACCCCTGCAAGGGCTGCCTCTCCACCGCGATGCCGCTGTGCCACTGGCCCTGCAGCTGCTACCCGAACCACTCGCTGGGTCAGTCCGTCGACTGGATGAACGAGATCTACGAGCGCTGGGTGAGCGCGCACGGCGTCCTGATCGTGACCCCGGTGTACTGGTACCAGGCGCCGAGCGGGCTGAAGCTGATGATCGACCGCCTCGTGTGCGCCGACGGCGGCAACCCCGACCCCACGCTCACCCACGGCAAGGACCCGGCGAAGGCCAAGGCGGTCGAGCTCGCGGGCTGGCACTACCCGCAGCACCTCAAGGGCCGCGCCTACGGCGTGGTCGTGCACGGCGACGTCGCGGGCGTCGAGAACGGCCGACGGATGCTCTGCGACTGGCTCGATTGGATGGGCCTCGTCGACGCTGGGGGCATGGCGAGGCTCGACCGGTACATCGGCTACTACGAGCCCTACGCCACGAGCCACGAGGCCCTCGACCGCGACGAGGCGCTGCGCGAGGAGGTGCGCAACGCCGCGCGGGCCCTCGTCAACGCGGTGCGGGGCCTGCGGTCGGGCAAGCTCGCGGAGCCCGACGCGGGTCTGTCCCGGCCGCGACCGAAGTAGCCGCGGCGCGCGGCGGGCATCCCACGGTGATGAACCGAGGCACGCTCCTCTTCGTGGGCGCCCTCTCGGCGTGCCGGTCGGGGCGCCCTCCCGTGGGCTCCGCCGAGCGCGCCGACCGGTGCACCTACGTGCCTGACGGGCACGGGCCGCGAGGTCGCGTGCCGATCCGCGTCGAGACCGTGGTCACCGGGCTCTCCGTGCCGTGGGGGATCGCGTTCCTGCCCGACGGCTCGATGCTGGTGACCGAGCGCCCGGGGCGCGTGCGGCGCGTGCGGGAGGGACGTCTCGACGCGAGCCCCGTGGTCACCATCCCCGTGGCCGCGGAGGGCGAGGGCGGGCTGATGGGCCTCGCGCTGCACCCCGACTTCGCGCGATCCCCGAGGTTCTTCGTGTACTACACCGCCCGCCGCGGCGAGGCGACGGTCAACCGGGTGGAGCGCTACCGCCTCTCGGGCGACTTCACCACGGCCACCGCCGACGGGGTGATCGCCGACGGCATCCACGCGGGGGAGAACCACGACGGCGGACGTCTCCGCGTCGGCCCCGACGGGATGCTCTACGTCGCCACGGGAGACGCGCGCGAGCCCGACCGCTCCCGCGACCCCGCCTCCCGCTCGGGCAAGCTCCTCCGCCTCACCCCCGAGGGCGCCGCGCCCGACGACAACCCCCGGCGGGGCAGCCTCGTGTACCTCTCGGGCCTGCGGAACCTCCAGGCCTTCGACTGGCGCGCCGACGGCTCCATCGTGCTCGCTGACCACGGCCCGAGCGGCGAGCGGCTCCTGCGCGGTCACGACGAGGTCACCGTCGCGCGCGCCGGCGACGACCTCGGCTGGCCCACCGCCTGGGGCTGCCGCGCGCACCCGGGCCTGCGCCCCGCCTCGCTGTCGTGGCGCGAAGCGACCCCGCCGGGCGGCGGCGCCCTCTACACCGGCAGCTCGATCCCCGAGTGGAGGGGAGACTTCATCGTCGCGACTCTGGGTTCGCGACACCTGCATCGGGTGTCCTTCGACCCCACGGCGCCGGACCGGGTGCGCCTGCACGAGGTCTACCTCCAGGGCGACCCCCCCTCGGGCCACGGGCGGCTCCGCGAGGCGGTGATGGGCCCCGACGGGCACCTCTACGTCACCACCAGCAACTGCGACGGCCGCGGCTCCTGCCCGCCCGACCGCGACCGGGTGCTCCGCGTCGTCGGCGGCGCGTGACCCGACCCTCGCCGAAGCGCCTCTCACTGACTGGAGGTAACCCATGACCCTTCGTCCCCTCGCGCTCGCGCTGGCCCTCTCGGTCGCGCCCGCGCTCTCCCTCGCCCAGGTGCAGCCCGTCCCGCCCGCGCCGGGGCAGCCGCCTACCACGCCCGTTCCGCCGCCGCCCTCGCCGCCGCAGCCTCCGGGGCAGCCGCCCGTGGTGCAGCCGCCCGGGCAGCGTCCGATCTACCCCCCGGGGCAGCAGCCTCCGGGGCAGCAGCCTGGCGTGCGCCCGGGCTTCCCCGACGCGGGCGGCGTGCGCTGACGCTCCCTCACTCGCACGGCGCGTCGAGGGCGCCGTCGCCGGGCACCCGCGGGGTACCCCGCTGGAGGCTCTCGTAGAAGCACCGGTACTGCCTCCGCGCGGGGTCGGTCTGAAAGACCATCTCGTGCCCGTCTTCGACCTCGTCGCCGGGCTGCTGCACCAGCACCGCGGTGACGCCCTCGCGGTTGCCGCTCGCGGGCAGCTCGACGCTGTTCGAGCCTACGACTCCGATGAGGTCTCGCACGGGGGTGTAGGGCGCGAGCCTGGGGTCGGGTCGGTCGCGCTCTGGCCCCGCGGGAGACACGCCCAGCGAGAGGCTCAGCGCGTTGGCGATGGGCGGGAGGATGTACCGGTCGACGATGCCCTGGAACATCAACACGTGCCGCGGAGACGTCCCCGACGCGGGCTCGCGGGTGATGAGCCGGGCGTAGACGGGAGGGTCGGCGGGCTCCCCTACCCACTGCGCGAGGTTGGCGGCGACGTCGTGCTCGTGGAGGCGCCTCCCGATGCCCGTGTAGCGAAGGATCGTCTCGGCCAGCGGGCGCACCGCGAGGGGGCGCTCTTTGTAGACGAGGTTCATCACGAAGGAGCCCCCCGCGCCGGAGAGCACCACGGCCCGAAAGCGCGGCTCGATCGCGACGGCGATGCTGCCGATGGTCGCCCCCGTGGAGTGGCCCATGAGCGAGAGGGCGCGGGTGTCGAAGCGCGCGCTCGACGCCCCCGAGCCGGGGCAGGCCGAGGCGTCGACGCGGAGGTCACCGACGATGTTCGCGAGGATCGAGAGCTCGAGCGCCGACTGTCGGATGTTGTCCCTCAGCGCGCCGGGGTTGGTGATGTTGAAGACGAGGAACTGCTCGTCGCCGTGGGTCACGTTGCGCAGGCCCCCGTGCGGCCCGTCGACGGAGATGCCCGCGACCCCCGCGCGC
>JAEYZO010000035.1 GCA_023428035.1 Pseudomonadota bacterium
CCGCGCGGGGGGGGCCATGACCGTGGTGACCCCCGGCGGTCGCTGCGCGATGGACGCGCGCTCGTCGGCGCGTGCCCTGATGCTCGTGTGGGCGGGCGGGCTCTCGATGGACGCGGTGGACCGCGTCGCGCTCGCGCGCTCCATCGAGGCCCTCGACCTCAGCGAGCTGGAGCAGGTGGTCGGTCGAGCGGGGGGCGTCACGCAGGCGCTGCGCTCGACCTCGCTTACGCGCTGGGCCGCGGACCGGCTCCAGGGGTTGCTCGTGAGCCTCTGCGGCGGCGCCGTGGTGCGCGCCGACCGCCAGGTCGCCGGCCTTGGCGTGACCTTGCAGGACAACGACAACGACGGCGTCGACGTCGGTCCGCCCGTCTTCGACGAGGCGCGAGGGGTGTACCGAGTGCGCGTCGGGCTGCGGCCGTGGGTGCGCGAGGTGAAGGCCGTCGTCGCGAACGGGCAGGTGTACTACCTCCACCCTCAGTTGGAGATCGAGCTGCCCTGCGCCTTGCCGGACCTCGCGGCTCCGTTGCGCTCCTCCGTCGACCTTGAGTTCCCTGGGTCGTCACCGCGTTCGGTGCGGGTCCAGGTGGTCGCTCCGGCCTTGTTCGGAGCGTTCCGCGAACTCGTGCGAGGCGAGGTGCTCTCGGGGCGCGGGGAGGCGTACCTCGGCACCACCATTCAGCGATCATTGGTCGTCCAGGTCGGCTTCATCCTTCGGTCGCTCATCGGCACCTTCATCGACGACCTCGTGGAGTCGCGAGGCCGTCGTGCGCAGTGCTTTCAGGCCTTCGCGGAGTCGGTGTGCGCAGTGGTGCGCCCAGTCGCGGCGTCGCTCCTCAACGCGGGTTCGCCTGACGCGGTCAGAGAGGCGATCTTCGGCGACGAAGGGCTCATCCTCGGCGCCCTGTCGTTCATCTCGGACCTCGACTCGCTCTCCACGTCCGCCCAGTGCAGCGGCGTATGGGCCGAGGCGCTGGAGCTCGGCGCCTTCGAGGTGATCGAGAGTTACATCAACGCCGTACGGCAGACCGGGATGAACGCCTGCGGGGTGGTGCAGCTCACCACGGGGCGCACCCTCTCGACGCACGAGGTCGACCTGTGCGCCGCGTGCCCCTCGGCGCGGGCGGGGGCCATCCCCGCGTGCGCGGCGACCTCGTCGGGGCTCCAGTGCGTGACGGGGTCGTGCGACCCGCGCCGCGTCGGGCAGGCCTGCGAGGAGGGCGTCGGCGCGTGCCGCTTCCAGGGGCGCTTCGCGTGCGTGAGCGGCGTCGAGCGCTGCGAGGGCTCGCGGCCGTCACCCCGCGCCGAGGTCTGCGGCAACGGCGTCGACGAGGACTGCGACGGGAGTGACCTGCCCTGCCCTCCCTGCGGCGGCAACCCCATGCTGGGCGACCCTTGCTCCGTGGGGCAGGGCGCCTGCCGCAACACCGGCACCTACGTCTGCGGCTCTGACGGTCGCGTCGCGTGCAGCGCCACGGTCGGTGCCGCCGCACCGGAGACCTGCAACAACCGCGACGACGACTGCGACGGGATGACCGACGAGGCGCTCACCCGGCCGTGCTACGGCGGCCCCTCGGGCACTGAGAACGTCGGCCGCTGCCGCGCGGGTACGCAGTCGTGTGGCGTCGGCGTGTGGGGCGCGTGCTCGGGCGCGGTGCTCCCCGCGGCGGAGGTGTGCGGCAACGGCGTCGACGACGACTGCGACGGGATGACCGACGAGGGCTGCGTGACCTGCGGGAGCAACTGGTGCCGCAGCAGCGGCTTCGACTCCGGCGACCACTGCGACGGGAGCGCGAGGGTGACCTGCGGGACGCGCTCGGGCTGCGTCGAGGAGCTCTCTCGCGTGACCTGTCCCACGGGGTGCCAGGGCGGGGCGTGTAGGAGCTGCGAGAGCAACCCCTGCCAGATCGCGGGTCGCAGCAGCGGGAGCTTCTGCTCGGGCTCGGAGCTCATCGGCTGCGGAGCCTCGGGCGGCTGCGCGGTGGTGACCTCGCGGGAGACCTGCGGCAACGGGTGCGATCAGTCCGCGGGGCGGTGCATCACCTGCGCGTCAAACTACTGCTACGACCGGGGGTACCGCTCGGGCACGTACTGCGACGGGAACACCGAGGTCACCTGCGGGGCGAACGGGGCCTGCGGCGTGGTGGCCTTCTCGCGCGCCTGCGGCTCGGTGGGGTGCACGGGGGGCCGCTGCGGAGCGTGCCCGTCGAACTACTGCCAGAGCAGCGGGCAGTCGTCGGGGGCCTGGTGCGACGGAAGCAGCGTGGTGGAGTGCGCGACGGACGGGCCCTGCCGCAGGGAGGCGTCGCGGACCCCGTGCCCCGGCGGGTGCACCGGGGGGCGCTGCGGGATGACCACGACGCGGGTGTTCCAGCAGGGCTACGAGGACCGCTCGCTCTTCAACGACACGATCAGCGGTCAGCAGCGCTTCACCGACGGCGAGCAGTTCTGGGACGCCTGCGGCACGAGCTCGGTGCGCTTCGGATCGGCCTACGTGGGCACCGGGGCCTTGAACTTCTATTGCCGGTGCGGGAACACCACGCACAGCTTCCCCGCGCCGGCGCGGTCGGACGAGACCCTGCGCGTGCGCTTCTGGGCCTACAACCCCTTCACCTCGTCGACGCAGGTCCACCTCCAGCGCGCGGGCGGCGCCCGCACGACGATCACCGTGCCGCCGCAGTCGTGGACGCAGCTCAGCGCGGACCTGCGCTCGACCCTGTCGACGAGCGACGTGATCATGCACCTCAATGACATCCCGACCACCGGCGCGGGCTTCTCGCTCCGCATCGACGAGGTCACCGTCGACCGCTTCTGACCGCCTCCGACGCTGACGTCACCGCCCGTTGGCGTCGGCGTCGACGCGGGCGCCGAGCGCGCTCGACGGGTGCGCCCGGTGAAAGCGCTCCGCCGCGGCGCGGGCCTCGCCGTCGCGGCCGAGCCGTGAG
>JAEYZO010000445.1 GCA_023428035.1 Pseudomonadota bacterium
GGGCCCAGTAGAGGCCGACGGCGAGCGCGCAGAAGGCCAGGTAGGTCCAGCTCAGGGGGTTCACGGCGCGCGCTCCAGGGCGGGCGCGAGCGCGGCGGCGAGGTGCTCGCCGTACACCCGCGCGCCCAGAGGCGTGAGGTGCACCTGGTCCATGTACCCGTCCTCGGGCACCTCGGGCGCCTCGATCACCTCATGGCCGTCGGCGCGCATCCTCGCGAGCATCTGCGCGCGGATCGACGTCCACCACGCGACCTGCTGCTCGTCCATCAACCCGAAGTGCCGCTGGAAGGCGAGGTTGAACGGCGACTCGAAGAACACCACCCGCTGCGCCGACGCGCTCGCGAGCCGAGTGATCAGGGCGATGAGCCGGTACTCGTCCTCGCTCATCCGGCCCGACGGGAGGTGCAGCCGGTGCACCGCCCCCGGGGCGCGGGTCGCGAAGAGCCTCCGCCACGGGACCATCTGCACGTTCGTCGTGCCCCCCTGAAACCGCGCCGGGAGCAGCCCCACCCTCGCCGCCGCCCGCCGCGCCGACCACACCGCCAGCATCGGCTGGAACTCCTCGTCGACCCACAGCCTCCCGCGCACCCGGTACACCCGCCACGCGTCGAAGGCCACCGACGCGAGGTCGGCCTCCAACCGCCGCGAGAAGCTCAGCCCGTAGCCCTCCCGCTGGAGCACCTCCCGCTGCGCCGCGTTGGCCTCGCGCACCAGCGGCACCTCGTCGTCGCCGAGCTGCACCACGTACGGGGGCTTCCCCTCGGCGAAGTTGTGCGGCGCGAACTCCACCAGCAGCAGCGCCACCGGGCGCGTCGCCGTCGCCGCCACCACGGGCACCGCGGCGCGCGTGGCGCCCCCGTGCTGCGCGAAGTTGAACACCGGCCGCCGGTCACCGCGAGACCGCAGCGCGCGCGCGAAGAAGGCCACGGGGCTCAGCCCCACGGGCACCCCGGCGCCGTAGCTCATCGACGACCCCGCCACCGCCACCGCGCGCCGCCGAAGCGCCGCCGGCGCGCGGAAGAGCATCCTCCGCGTCGCGTCGGCGGTCGCGATCCCCGGGGAGTTCCTGAGCTCGCCGTCGGTGAGGTGCGCCTCGTCCCTGCGCTCGACGCGGGCCACCGCGAGGTCGACCGCCGCCAGCGCGCAGAGCGTCAGCGCCGCGACGCGCGCGAGGCGCGCCCAGGTCCAGCGGGCCTCGGTCGACATCGCGGGCTCAGGCGCCGAGCTTCGACCGCAGCGTCTTCTTCATGTCGCCCACGTTCTTCCACCCCGCGATCTCGCGCGTGGAGAACTTCACCCCGAAGCCGCTCTCGATCGCGAGCACCAGCTTCACGTGGTTGAGCGAGTCCCACTCCTCGACGTCCGCCGCGACCATCTCGTCGCGCAGCGTCAGGTCGTCGAGGTCGAAGACCTCCCTGAAGATCTCGGTCAGCCTCTCGTCCGTCGCGTCCATCTTCCGCCTCGGCCTCGCTCTCGGCGCGGGATCACTCCACACGAATGAACCGGTTGGCAAGCACCGGCTTCGCCCGCAGGTCGTAGGCCCACACCGTCTCGCCCGGCGCGCTCAGCTCGGCCCCCTCGACGGGCTCGAAGCCCAGCCGGGGATACAGCTCCTTCACCAGCCCGTTCTTCGCCGTCGGGATGTACCGCCCCAGCACCCGGGTGATCCCCCGGTCGAGGGCGCGCTCCATCAGCACCCCGCACATGAACTCCTCCACCCTGCGGCCCAGCACCCGGCAGCTCATCAGCCAGGTGTCGACCTCCATCGCCTCGCCCCCGTCGACCACCCGCCCGATCATCACCCCGATGAGCCCGTTGTCCGCGAAGCGGTCGCGCAGGCGTATGGCCCTGAGCTCGACGTCGGGGCGCGCCGCGAGGGCGCGCAATTGCTCCTCGGTGTAGCGCCGGGTCGTGAGGTTGAACTGGTTGCTCTTGTTCACGAGCTGCGCCACCCGCGGGAGGTTCATCTCGTCGAGCCCCGTCACCTCGGCGCTCATCTGGAGGTTCACGATGAACTCCTCGAGCGACCCCGCCGAGCGCATCAGCTCCGAGCGCCGGGCGTTGGCGGCGTAGTCGGCCGCGCGCAGCCGGTCCTCGTCGCTGAGCGTGAGCGCGTCGAAGGCGTGGTGCCGCTGGAGCACCGTGAGGTAGCGCGAGACGTCGGAGCCCACCTCGGGCACGGTCACCTCGGGGAGCTGCTGACGCACCCACGCGCGCTCGGTCGGGTTGTCGTCGAGGAACACGAAGGCGTCGAGCCCGAGCTCCAGCGCCGCGGCGATCTCGCGGAGGTTGGCGGCCTTGTCGTTCCAGTTGGCGCGGAACACCGCGATGTCGTCGAGGCGCAGCACCATCTCGGCGCTGCGCTCGAAGGGCTCCCTCGCGTCGGCCTCGTTGTTCTTGCTGCACACCGCGAGCACCACCCCGCGGTCCCTGAGCTCCCGCGCGTAGCGCTGCAGGTCGGTGTGCGCCTCGCCCTCGGGGTCGGTCACGCCGAGCTTGAGCCCCTCGACGCCGTCTTCGCCCACGACCCCGCCCCAGACGGTGTTGTCGAGGTCGAGCACCAGCACCTTCTTGGTGAGCCCGAGCACCGCCCGCAGGTGCCGCATGTAGTGGTCGACCAGCGCGGGGATCGCCGCGGGCGCGGGGTGCTGCTTGGCGCGGTACCACATCCCCTCGTCGACCCAGCGCTCCTTGCCGACCTCCGAGGCCACGGCGTCGAGGTCGAGCACGGTCACCCCGGGCCCCGCGGCGTCGAGGAGCGTGAGGTTCGCGCGGCGCAGCACCCGCGCGCGGCCCCCGGGGAGGGAGCTCGACAGGTGCCCGTAGCTGTCGACCAGGGGCACGTCGAAGTTGTGCTGGATGACGTGCGCGCTGAGCTCGTCGCGGAGCACGCGCCACAGCGACGTCAGGGGCTCGACCGCGTCGCGCACGGCGGCCTCGGGGTCGGGGCTGAGCGGCGGGAGGTTCGCGTCGCGCCACGAGGTCGCGAGGATCACCACGTCGGGGCGAAAGCGGCGCAGCCCGCTCTCGGGGTCGAGCACCTCCTGGTGCAGCAGCCCGTAGTCGGCCTCGTAGAGGGTGAGGTCGACGCCGTCGCGAAAGGCCGCGAGCTCGAGGAGCGGCGCGATGAGCTTCGTGGTGAAGGTGCCGAGGATCGCGACGCGGGAGCGGCGAGCGCAGGGCGCGCCCTTGCCCTTCAGGCGCTTGTAGACCTTGAGCGCCCGCTCCATGTCGTCGTAGTCGCAGCGGTCGCGCAGGGCCTCGCGCAGGTCGGCCGCGGCGCCGGGGACGTCTCCCGCGTCGAGGCGCAGCCGGGCGCGAGGGAGGTAGCGCGAGGGGCGAGGGCCGACGGCGTGCTCGATCACCGCCCCCCACGCGTCGAGGGCGGCGGTCTTGTCGCCGAGGGCCGTGAGCGCGCGCGCGCGGAGCCACTC
>JAEYZO010000055.1 GCA_023428035.1 Pseudomonadota bacterium
GTTCACCACCACGAGGTCGCCCGCGCGCAACCGGGACGCGAGCTCCGCCACGCGGCCGTGCTCGATCCCGCCGCCGCGCGTGTCGACGAGCATCACGCGCGGGGCGGCCTCGCGGTCGCGCGACCACGACGCGGGCCTCACGGCGCCACCGCCAGCGAGGCCGCCGAGACGCGCGACCCCGTACGTACTCCCTCGTCGGTGAAGATCGAAGCTACCCGCTCGGCGACGTCGTCGGGCGAAGCCAGCGTCGCGACATCGGCGTCGGGGATCGCCTCGGCGTGCATCCGGGTGTTCATCTCGCCGGGGTCGACGGTCACCACCCGCACGCCCGATCCGTCGAGCTCCGCGGCGAGGACGCGCCCGTAGTGGTCGAGCGCGGCCTTCGAGGCTCCGTAGGCGCCCCAGGTGGGGTAGGCCTCCACCGCCGCGTCGCTGCTCACCAGCACGACGAGCCCGCGGCCCTGGAGGATCATCGGCCCCGCGAGGGCCTTGGTGAGCCGGTGGGGGCCGACGAGGTTCACCGCGAGGGCGCGCTCCAGGTCCTCACAGGCCGTCTCGAGGAGCGGCGCCAGCGGCACTGGGCCCAGGGTGCTCGCGTTGTGCACCACCGCGTCGAGGCCGCCGAGGGCGGCGAGGGCGCGGCCGGCGATGACCGCGACCGCTTCCTTGTCAGAGACGTCGGCGGCGATGGGGTGGGCCTCGCGGCCGCGAGAGCGGATCGTCGCGGCGACCTCTTCGAGGGGGCCGCGGTCGCGGGCGACCAACGCGAGGCGGGCGCCGCGCCGGGAGAGTGACAGCGCGAGGGAGCGACCGAGGCCGCGGCTCGCGCCGGTGATGAGCACCTTCTGTCCGAGGAGTTCCATGTCACGCACCTCCGATGGGGTTGTTGGTCGTGAGCATGGGTCGGGCGCTCCGGCGTGTTGTCCTCGGCGCCAACCCGTTGGCAGAGTTCCAAGCGATGGGAAGCGACGACATGGGGGAGCGGCTAGCGGTGAACCTCCGCGCGCTGCGCGAGGCCCGCGGCGCGACGCAGGCGCAGCTCGCGAAGCTCTCGGGCCTTCCCCGCGCGACCTGGGCGCACCTCGAGTCCGGCGCCGCCAACCCGACCCTCGCGGTGCTCCATCGGGTGTCGGTGGCGCTGCAGGTCTCCTTCGAGGAGCTCCTGGGCCCTCCCCGCGCGGGCGCGAGGCTCTACCCCAAGGGCGCGCTCCCCGAGGTGCTCCGCGGGGCGGCGACGATCCGAAAGCTCCTGCCCGACCGCATCCCCGGCACCGAGGTCGACCGGATCACCCTGCCCCCCTACGCGCGCATGGCGGGGGTGCCGCACACCCCGGGCACCCGCGAGTACCTCGCCGTGGAGCGCGGGGTGATCGTGCTCACGGCGTCAGGGCAGAGCTTCACGGTCGAGTCCGGCGACGTGCTGTCGTTCCGCGGAGACCAGCGGCACGGCTACGCGAACCCCGGCGCGAAGCCCGCCGTGGGCTACTCGGTGGTGCTGCTCGAGCCCGTGGGGTGAGCCGTCACTCCTTCTCGCCGCTGCCGACGAAGCGGTCGTCGTCGTCGCGGAAGAGGAGGTTGAAGGTGGTGAGCGAGCCGTAGCAGCCGGTGATGTACTGCTGCAGGCCCACGCGCTCGTCGTCGGTGAGCTTCGGGTGCGTGTTGATCTTCTGCTCCAGCACCCGCAGCCGGTCGCGCACCATCACGATCTTCTTGAAGAAGGCGTCGATGGGCACCTTCCTCTCCTGCACCCCGTCGCGCCCCGCGCGGAGCACGATCTCCCCGCCGCGGTAGCGGTCGGCGATGGGCGCGTCGCTGAGCGCGAGCTCCTCCGTGAGCACCTCGCGCAGCACCTTGCGGAACGTGTCTTCGTCCATGTCGACCTCGATGTCGATGGGCGCCCGCGGGGGCGCCTCGGGCTGGGTGTCACCCGACCTCCGCGTCGCGACACGCGCTGCGGGCTTCTTCGCCCCCCGCGCCGCGAGGCTCCCGGCCCTGGTGTACAGCGGGCAGGAGGAGGTCTCGGGGCGCACCGGCGGGTACTGCCCCGCGCCGCAGTCGCCCACCGTCACCCCCTTGGCGGGGTCGAGCCGCGTCGAGTGGAAGTACGCGCAGGTCCCGCAGCGCCCGTCGAGGGGGTCGGTCACGGCGCGCGAGACTACCACCGCCCGCGGCGATACCATCGCCGCCGTGCCGAGCGCCGCCTGGTACACAGGGGCCTCCGGCGCACGACGGTGGTGCCCCTCGACCGCGCGACGGCCTTCGCCTTCGGTGACTGGGGCTTCGGCGGGCGCGTGGCTGCTCCGTCGCGGCGCGCGACGCGCGAGGGACCGCGAGGTCGTGTGCGTCCTGCGCGAGAACGGCTTCTACACCGCCGACGGCCGCTGGAGCTCGTGGGGCGAGGCGCGCGCGCTCAACCGACACGGCGACCTGGTCACCGTCACCCGTCGTCGCGGAGACCTCGCGACGCTCATCGACCCGCGGTCACCCGAGGCGCGGGTCGCGGCGATCGTGGCCGAGCGCCTCTTCGCCGAGGCGCTCAGCCGCTGGGGCGGCGACGGCGCGTAGGCTCGACCCGGTTCGCCCCCGCGAGGAAGGCCGCGCGCACCGGCGTGAAGGGGTGCCGCAGCAGCTCGTGCTCGCTCAGGTTCACGCCCTCGAGGCGGCACATGTCGACCAGGGCGCGCAGCTCGGCGTCGAGGAGCGAGTCAGGGGTCGCCAGGCCCCGGCGCAGGCCCGCTCGGGTGCAGTCTTCGCCGAAGCGCGCCACCGTCGCGAGGATCTGCTCTCGTCGATACAGGTGAAGGTCCTCGAAGAACGGAAGGAGCGGGTTCTGCGACAGCACGACTCAGTTCGAGGTCTTCTTGATGTTTCGACCGGACGACCACCGGGCCGGAGTCGCAGACAGCCATCACCACAGCCCTCGAGCACCCGAGGGCGACACAGCAGACCATAGGGGGTCATCGCCCCTACGACCCATCTCTGGCTCGAGCCTATCGTCGCGGCGACCCCCGTCAACACCCCATCGACGAGGCCGACATGGCGTTGTGTTCCGGCCCGGCGCCTGGCCACACTGCCGCGCCATGGAGTCCGTGATCGAACTGGCCCGACGGCTCGACGGCGAGTACGCGAGGCACCGCGCCGAGCTCTCCGTCGACAAGCCCTGGGTGGGGTACTTCCTCACCCGGCAACCGAAGGGCCCCATCGCGTACCGCATCGGGCACCGCCGCGACCCTGAGCGCCGGATCATCGACTGGCGCTCGCCCCTCGCGGAGGTCTACTACCTCGGCGCGGGGGAGGACTTCGAGACCGACGCGCGCGACGACTACCGCGCGCTCGAAGGGGTGCTCGAGCGCAAGGCCGCGGTGACCGCCGACGGGCCGCGGCTCACCCGCGTGGTGGTCACCGACCCCGAGGGGGAGCACACCCTCAACGCCTCGGACGAGGGCTTCTCGCGCGAGGGCGAAGAGGCTCCCCCGTCGAGCGTACGGGGCCTGCCCAGCCTCGCGGCGCTGCTCACCCCGGAGCAGTACGCGCTCATCACCCGCAGCCGCGCCCGCGCGGTGATCATCCAGGGCCGCGCGGGCTCGGGAAAGACCTCGGTGGCCCTGCACCGGCTGGCCTGGCTGACCTACCCCGCCGACGACGCGAAGTCCCCGCCGCTGCCGCCAGAGCGGGCGCTGGTGGTGATGTTCAACCGGGCCCTGTGCGAGTTCGTGCGCGGCTCCCTCGACGAGCTGGGCCTGGGCGCGGTGTCGATCAACACCTTCCACGGGTGGGCGGCGGGGTGCATCAAGCGCGCGTACCGCGGGTCCGTCGAGATCGTCGCGGGGCAAGGCCCCGGGGGCGAGGTCGCCGCGCGCTTGAAGAAGCGCATGGGGATGCTCCGGGCCCTCGACGTCTTCGTCGCGCGGCAGGAAGAGTCCCTGGACCAGTGGCTCACCGCGAAGCTGGAGCCCGTCGACGCCCTCGCGTGGCGCGACCGCGCGCGGGCCGACGCGGCGCCCGTGGTGCGACGTCTGGTGCGGCTGCGCGCCGAGGCGAGGACGGCGCGAGACGCCGCGCGGGGCCCCGAGGCCGAGCGGCTCGCGAGGGTCGTCGACGTGCTCGACCAGGCCGTGCGGCGGATGACCCAGTACAAAGAAGAGCTGCTTCGGATGCTCACGGACGAGGCCCTCCTGCGGGAGCACCTCGACGCGACGCCCGAGGAGATCACCTCCCTCGCGAGCTTTCAGCGGAACCTTCAGTCGGCGGGCGGGGCCGACCGACGGCCCGGGCCGCGCGTCGCGTGGGAGGACCTCGCGCTGCTCCTGCGGCTGATCCAGAAGAAGAACGGTGGCTACCCCACGAGAGACTCCGAGGAGCCCGTCTCGCTCTACGACCACCTCGTGATCGACGAGGCGCAGGACTTCGGCGCCGTCGAGATGCAGGCGCTCCTGCACTCGGTGCGCGACCGGGCGAGCGTCACCATCGTGGGCGACGTGAACCAGAAGATCGTCCCGCAGGCCGACTTCGTGGGGTGGGACGGCGTGGCGAGGGCCCTCGGCGTCGACGGCGCCGAGGTGACCCGCCTCGAGGTCGCGCACCGCTCCACGGCGCCCATCATGGCCCTCGCCGACGGCATCGTGGGGGACGTCACCACGGGCGGCCGCCCGGGGCCCCGCCCGCGCTTCTTCCGCGAGGCCGACGGTGAGGCCCTGTTCTCGCGGGTGCTCCTGATGCTCCAAGACCTGGGCGAGCGCTCCCCCGACGCCCACGCCTGCGTGGTGTGCCGCCACGTCGACGAGGCCAAGTCCTGGGCGGGGCGCCTGAACCTCCTGCTCGATGGGCTCTTGCCGGTGCGCTACGGGCACAACGACTCGTTCCGCTTCGAGCCCGGCGTGACCATCACCAACTACCGCCAGGTGAAGGGCCTGGAGTTCGACACGGTGATCGTGGTCGACCCGTCGGAGGAGAACTACCCCGTCGACGACGCGGGCCGGCGCGCGCTCTACGTCACCTGCACCCGCGCACGGGAGCGCCTCGATTTCGTCGGCGACCGCGAGCCCACGGCGCTCCTGCTCGCGGCCATCACGGCGGGCACCCTCGACCGGGTGAACCCCGCCGAGGCCGCCGGAGCCGCGGCTGGAGAGGGCGAAGACGACCCGCTGTAGCGCGCCCGCGGGCCGCGCCGGGTGCATCGAAGTCCACGGGCGCCACCGTCGGCGCCGCGACCTCCGTGGAGGCCCGATGCGACCCTTCGCTCTCTTCTCACTCTTCGCCGCCCTCGCCGCCTGCGGCGTCACCGCGCCTGACGGAGACCCCAGCGGCCCCGCGACCTCGACGGCGATCCACGCCCTGGCCCTCGGACGTGTGCGAGACGCGAGCCCCGGCTCCGCCCTCCGCGTGGGGGTCAACGGCGAGGCGCGCGACCTCCGCCTCGC
>JAEYZO010000084.1 GCA_023428035.1 Pseudomonadota bacterium
GCCCGCGTCGATGGCGGGCGTGGGCGCGGGGGGCGCCGTGACCTCGGGCGCGGTCGAGGGGCGAGAGCAGGCGACGGCGCACGAGAGCGCGAGCGAGAGGGCGATGCGTCGTAGCGAGGGAGGGAGGATGCCACTGGCGTAGCACCCGGCGTCACCGCGAGTAGGCGCCATCGAGGCTCTCGCCGCGCTCGGCGGCGCGGGAGCCGGCGACCTCGTGCGGGAGGAGCTCCCTCCACGCGCGAGCGGTGAAGCGAGGGTGCGACACCGCCCCGTTCGCCCACGCGACCCACCCCACCACGTCGAGCGCGGTGATCGCCCCGACGAGCTCTCCCCCCTCGGCCACCACCGGCAGCGCGGCCGCGCCCTCGGTCGAGAGCAGCACCGCGGCTGACGCCACAGCGACGTCCTCGGGCAGCGCGCCGACCCCCGTCCGAGCGATGTCGCCCGCCGTCGCTCGCGCCTTGCCGTGGGGCGCCTCGCGCGGGAGCAGGTCGGCGGCCTCGATCACCCCTCGGACCCGCCAGGCCTCGTCGACCACCACGACCAGGGGCGCGCGGCCCTCGGAGAAGAAGGGCGTGACCACCTCGACGGGCACGTCGGCGGTGACGCTGAGCACGTCTCGCTCCATCACCTCGCGCACGGCGCTCTGCACCCCCGGGAGGGCCATCGTCGGCGGGTCGTGCTCCCGGCGCTCACACAAGAGGTACCCCGGCGCCGTGCCGACCGCGTCGCGCCGCTCGATGAAGCGCTCGCAGCCCTCGCACTCCTCCACGCTCACCACCCGCTCCTGCAGGTCGCAGAGCACCGTCAGCCTGCGGGTGACCGCGCCGTCCCCCGAGAGCCTCCACGCAGCGCCCACCGCGCGCACCGACGGCGGCTCCGAGGCGCCGGGCTGCTTGACTTCGTTCGCGTTCGTACGGCTCGACATGGTTCCTCCCACGCGAGGGAGGTCAGCAGCAAGCGAGCCACGCTCAGCCGCCAGTACGCGACGGTGCGGCCACCGTTCGTGCCCGCGCACGACGAGCGCCGTGCGCGCAGTCAGGTCGCTGGTTCAGAAGCTCAACGAGAAGGTGGCGCCGTAGCCGCCCGGCGCGCCGGGGGAGAGGTTCCACCGCGGCCGGGCGCGCGCGACGCCGTCGTAGGCGAGGTAGCGGCCCGGGTTCGCGAGGCCCACCACGAGCATCGTGGCGCCCGCGACCTGCGCGACCCCGAGCATGGTCAGGCCGAACCAGCCGACGCCCGGGAGGTCGTCGGTCGCGGCCGCGAACGCGAAGGGCCCCACCACTGGAATCATCATCCAGTACCCGCTCTCGTCGCGGGAGCCCGCGTCGACGATCACCGCGCCGATCAGCGACGACAACAGCCACATCCCGCCGAGGGTGCCCGCGCCGCCGGCGATGAGCCCGACGCGAGGCCGGGTCACCACCCGCGCGCCGGGGGGCACCGGCGTCCCCTCTTCGTAGGGGATGTACCGCGGTCGACGTCGCGCGTAGGGGACCGCGTAGCCCTGCGGGACCGCGTACTGCACGACGTAGCCCGGGGGAGGTTGCTGGTACCCCGCGGCGTAGGGGTCCTGCGCGGGCTGCTGCGTGAGCGGCGGCGGCGTGGGGTAGATTTCCTGGGTCTGCGCGAGCGCGACGGAGGGCGCCGCGCAGAGCGCGATGGAGAGGAGGGTGACCCGCATGGCCCGACGATCCGCGCAAACGCGGGCGCTTGTCGAGGCCCTGAGAGAGGGCTTAGTTACACATGTAGGACCGGCGCGGCGCGATGAGGAAGGACACCCCGAACTGCCAGCCGAAGGTCTCCTGGCCCACGAGGTAGGGCGTCCAGTCGGCGCGCAGCGCGAGGGCGCAGGTGAAGTAGAAGGTGTCGGCCACGTAGGGGCCGAAGCCGAAGCGGGAGCCCCCCTCGATCTCGCTGAACGACAGGAGCGCGCTCACGCCGGCCGAGAGGTTCAGGGGCGAGAAGGTGTTCCGGTCGGCGCGCGGCGCGGAGATGAGGTTGAGCCCCAGCGACGCGCCGGTCATCAGCGCGCCCCACTCGGGCACCGCGTTGCCCGACCCCGACCCGTACGAGAGCGAGAAGTCGAACTCGACGGGCCCGCGCCACACGTTCATCGACAGCGAGAAGACGTTCAGCGAGAGCCCCTCCGACGAGGGCCCCGTCGCGAGGCGGTACCCGAAGCCCACGCTGAAGCGGTTGACCGCGCTCCCGAGGAAGGCCACCGAGCTCGACCCCGACGAGCTCGGCGCGACCTCGGCCGTCGCCGGTGGGCGGTAGCTCGGCCGGTAGTACGGCCGCGGAGGAGGCGCGGGCGCGGGCTGAGGCGCCACCACCGGCGGCGGGGCGTTGTAGCTGCCCCCCGCGGTGACGGGCGGAGGCGCGGGGTACGAGCCGACCTCGGCGGTCGCGCTCGCCGAGCGGCCGAGGGCGGTGCAGGCCTCGGGCATCCCGAGGTCGCACGAGCGCGAGAGGAGCTCCGACGCGCGGGCCTCGCTCTGCGGCACGCCGTCGCCGCGGCGGTACAGCACGCCGAGGACTCCGCACGAGGCCGCGTGGCGCGCGTTGCACCCGCGCTCCAGCAGCGGCGCGGCGCGGGTCGGGTCGCGGGCGACGCCAGTGCCCGTGGCGTACATCGTCCCGAGGTTGCCGCAGCCCGCCTCGCTGCCGCCCTCGCACGCGCGCTGAAAGAGCGCCACGCCGCGGGCCGAGTCTCGGGGCACCCCGAGCCCCTCGGAGGTGAGGAAGCCCAGCTCGTTACAGCTCGCCGCGAAGCCCGCCTCGCAGCCTCGCTGGTGCAGCGCCGCCGCGCGCCCGTCGTCGCGGCCTACGCCCCCGGCCCCGCGCTGGTACATCCTCCCCGCGAGGAAGCACGACGCGCCGTGAGACTCGGCGAAGCAGCGCGCCTCGAGCCGCGCCGTGAAGCTCCCTCCCGCGGGCTGCGCCCAGGCCCCGCCAGCGGCCACCGTCACCGCGCCCCACAGGGCCACCACACCGACTCGTCGCTTCATGAGCTCACTTTCCTCTCTGGATGATCGTCGGCGCGGAGCCGCGGCGGCATCGCACGTTCATGCGACCACGGGCTCAACGCAGGAGCCGCCGCAGCACGCCGTTGGTGAAGCCCCCCCGCGGGTCGAGCTCGCGCTTGAGCGGCGCGTAGAGGGCGAGTCCGTCGGAGTACATCCCTCGGAGCACGGCGTCGTCGGCGTAGACGTTCTTCACCAGGCTCACCCGCCCTCCGAGGTCGGCGCAGCGCCGCGCGAGGCGCTTGAGGATCCTACGCGCCGCGGCGAGGCGATCTCCGTTCAGGGTCTGGTACCCGAGGGTGACCGCGAACGCGTCGAGATCGCGCAGGGGAGAGAGCAGCGAGCCCGAGCGGTCGGCGCGGAGGTAGAGCAGGTCGAGGATCGTCGGGTGCAGCGCCGCGGTCATCGCCTCGACCTCGGCGCAGAAGCCCGCGGCCTCGCGCTCGGGGACCATGAAGGTCTGCTGGTGCGAGGTGAGGCGGTTGCCGCACGCGCGAGCGCTCGCCCGCGCGGCGACGTTGCCGTCCATGAAGAAGGTGAAGGGGTCGAGCCGGTCGACGGAGCGCGAGCGCAGCACGCGGTCGGACTTGAAGATCGTCTGCGCGAAGTCGGCCAGGGGGTCGTGGCAGAGCGCCCACTCCGCGACGGTGCGCTTGAACCCCTCGCCCGCGTAGAGGCTCGCGGGCTTCAGCGCGCTCGTGGAGACGTGCCGCGAGCGGAGGATCAAGCCCCGCGGGCCCATCCGACGGAACCACGCCGTCGCCGACACCGCGTCGCGCACCCCAGCGGGCAGCGGCCCGGTGAAGGCCCTCGCCCCCAGGGCCTTCACCGCCCTGCGCGCGTGGAGCGTCTCGGCCTTGACGCGCGCGGTGAAGTCCTCCCAGGTGAAGCGCCTCCAGCCCACGGGCTCGAAGCGCGTCGACACCCGCGGCGCGCGGCGCGACGACACCCGGCGCAGCGCGTAGGTCGCGTCGAGCACCACGCCCAGGCCGCCGAGGCCGCCCACCACGCCCTCGAAGAGCCTGCGCTCCAGCGAGCCCGCGGGGGCCCCGGGGCGCGCCGTCACCACCTCGCCGCTCGCGAGCATCACCCGCGCGCGCTCGATGGCCTCGCCCTCTTCTCCCCACGCGCCCGAGAAGCGCGAGAGGCAGTTCGACGACACCGTGCCCCCGACGGTGACCCCGCCGCCGGTCACGGTGCTGGTCGGCACGTAGCCCTCGCGCGAGGTCGCCGCGAGCACGTCTCGCCACGTGGCCATCGCGCCCGCGGTCACGGTGGCCCGACCGCGGCGGAGCTCCACGGGCCCGACCCCGGCGAAGCCCTCTCCGTCGAGGAGTAGCGCGACGTCGCTGCCCAGCGCCTGGGCGTCGAGGGAGAAGCCCCCGCCGCGGACGGTCACCTCTCGGCCGGCGAGACGTCGCAGGGCCCGCGCGAGGCTCCGCTCGTCGTCGACCCTGACGACCTCGGCGCGCGCCCGGTGGACCTCGTCGTAGCCGTAGAAGGTCTCCCTCGCGACCGCCATGGATGAGCGATGAGAGCCGACCGCGGCGACCGAGGGCAAGCGCGTCGTGACTACGGGAGAGCCCGTATACGGGTCGCGCGTGATTCCAGTCATGTAGGCGCTCGCGCCACCTTGGAGCCGATGACGACCTCCCTCCCGATGGAGCCCGCGCGCTCGGCCTGCGTGGTGGTCTCGACGCGGCCGTCGGCGCTCTCGTGGCGCTGCGCCGTCAGCCGCGAGACCTGGTCGCGGCTGCGGGCGGGCCCCCGCGAGGTGGGCGTCTCGCTGCGCCGCGCGTCGCCGTCGGAGCTCCCGCGCGCCCGCGCGG
>JAEYZO010000094.1 GCA_023428035.1 Pseudomonadota bacterium
GGCTTCGGCAGGTACCGCTCGGCCCCGCTCGACACCGCCCGCACCGCGTCGTCGAGCCCGCCGTAGCCCGTCATCAAGATCACCGGCACCTCGGGCTGCTCGGCGCGCAGCACCTCCAACAGCGCGAAGCCGTCGTCGCCCGGCATCATCACGTCGCTCACCACGCACTGCGGCGGGTCGCGCCGCGCGATCGCCAGCGCGTCAGCCACCGTGTCGGCCACGCTCACGCGCCAGCCCGCCTGCGAGAGCACGCCCCGCGCGAGCGAGAGCGCGTCGGGGTCGTCGTCTACCACCAGGATGTGCGCGCGGTCGGTCGCCATCGTCTCCTTCGCGTCCGTGGTAACAGAGCCTCAGGGGGCCATCTACCCCGCGCGGCGTGACATCACTGGAAGGCCTTCGCGGCCCCGAGCCCCTCGGCCCCGTCGACGCGCACCTCCACCGCGAAGACGTCCTCCATCAGGTCGGCCTTTCGCAGCGCCGTCCACCGCTCCAGCGAGAGGTCCGAGTCGGGGCCCACCCGCGGGTCCTGCACCGCGCGCAGCGACACCCTCCCCGGGGTGATCCTCACCGCGACCTCGAGCACCTTGCGCTGGTGCTCCCGGTCGAAGGCGTCGGCCACGCGCAGCACCGCCGCGAGCTTGCGCACCACCGCGCGGCCCTTGCGGTCGAGCTTTCGGTACCCCGGGTGCGACAGGTCGGGCAGAGCCTTGCGGTGGTACCGCGCCACGTTCGCGACGAGCTCCTTCTGCTCGGGGCTCAGCCCCATCAGGTCGGAGTGCGTCACCAGGTAGTACGTGTGCTTGTGGTGCGCGTCGAAGCCCACGTAGTCGCCCACGTCGTGCAGGATCGCCGCGAGCCGCAGGAGCGAGCGCTCCTCGGCCCCGAGGTGGTGCAGCTCCGCGAGCTGGTCGAAGATCGACGTCGCCAGCGCCGCGACGTGCATCGCGTGGCCCTCGTCGAAGCGGTACCTCCGCCCGAGCGCCACGGCCTCGGCCTCGACCTCGCGCTCCTCGCGCCGCTGGTCCCACACCCTGAACGCGCGGTCGATCAGCTCCGCCAGGATGCCGTCCTTCAAGCCCACGCCGGGCGTCGACACCCTCGCGGCGCCCACCCGCTCGGCCACCTCTCCCAGCACGAACATCGCCGGCACGATGACATCCGCCCGGTCCCCCCGGAGGTTCCACCGCTCGCGCCGCGCCCTCGGGGTCAGCGCCGCCATCTCGTCGCGCAGCGCCACCATCGCGGCCACGTCGACGCCCTGCCCGTCGTCCGTCGCCGCGGGCGCGAGCAGCGCCGCCGCCTCGGCGTTGCCCCCCGTCGCGATCACCACGTCGGGCTTCGCTGACAAGATGTGCTGCGCGTCCTGCAACAGCCGGTCGATGTACTCCTCGATGAGCCTGCGCCGCTCGGCGGTGACCACTCCGTCGGGCTCGATGAAGGCCTCGTGCAGCCGCACCGTGCCCATCGGGAGCGACACCGACTCCCGCGCGCCCTCGCCCGCCAGGGTGGTGAGCTCCACGCTCCCGCCGCCGATGTCGACCAGCAGCGCGCGTCGACCCTGGAGCTTCACCGCGTGGCCCACCGCCACCAGCACCAACCTCGCCTCTTCGACCCCCTCGATCACCTCGAGGTGGATGCCCGCCTCGCGCGCCACGCGCTCGACCAGCGCGTCGGCGTTCTGCGCCTCGCGCACCGCGCTGGTGGCCACGGCGCGGTACCCGTCGACGCTCGACTCCTTCATCACCTCGCGGAAGCGCCGCATCGCCTCGACCGCGTCGACCACCGCCGCGGGCGCGAGCTTGCCGTTGAGGAAGACGTCGTGGCCGAGGCGCACCGCGGCGCGCTCCGACGCGACCTCGCGCACCTGCTCGGGCGAGGTGGCCTCGACCACCCGCAGGCGCATCGCGTTGGAGCCGACGTCGATCGCTGCGAACCGGGGCATCGCGCGCCCTCTCTACGACACTTCGCCGCGCGAGGGGAAGGCGGCCCGGCGAGGTCAGCGAGCCTCGAAGGTGCCGCCACGAGCGTTGCGGCCGCCGTCGGCGGAGGCCGCCCAGGTGCCGCGGAGCGCGCCTCCCTCGAAGACCCCGTCGAGGAGCCCGCGCCACACGCCCTCGCCCGCGTCGGTGTCTTGATCGAGGGTCGCGCGCAGCCCGCTCGCGCTGCGCCACCCGCGCGCCCGGAGCACGAAGCCCTCGGCGCGGAGCTCGCCGCGCACCTCGCCCTCGCGGCCTCCCGGGGGGACGGTGAGCGTGAGCTCCCCCCGAGCGTTCCACGGCGCGACGGCCATGCTCCGGTCGAGCTCGCGCAAGGGCGGATCGACCGACTGGCCCGTGAAGCTCCCGCGGAGGTCCACCGACTCGGGCTCGGACCGGGCGGGGGGAGCGTCGACCGCGGCGGGAGGGACGCCACCCGCCGCCGCGGGCGGGGGAGCGGGCGACGGCGAAGGCGCTGGGGCCTCGGCGCGCTTGCACGCGAGCGCCGCGACGAACACTACGGCGACCGCCCTCACAGGAACTCCACCACGCGCACGCCCACGCGGCCCTCGACCACCACCAGCTCTCCGCGGCAGAGCGCGCGGCCGCCCGCGCGCACCGTCACCGCGTCGCCCACCCCCGCGGGGAAGGCCACCACCTCGCCCGCCCGCCACGCGCTCAGCTCTCCCACGGTGGCCTCCATGCGCGCGAGCTCGAGGCTCAGCTCGACGCTCAGCCCCGCCGCTCGCTCGGGGGACAACAGTGGGCTCGGGTCGGGCTCGCTCACGTCTTCGCTCCTCGGTGGTGTGTCTGCGACGCTCGACAGGGTCGCCGCGTCGCGCGTGAGGGTAGCCGCGATCGAGGCCGCGCGGTTCGACCCCAGCACCAGAGAGACCCCCCCCGCGACGCCGTCGCCGTCGCGGGAGAGCGAGGGCGCCAGCAGCACGTCGCCCGCGCGC
>JAEYZO010000125.1 GCA_023428035.1 Pseudomonadota bacterium
GTGCGGACAATGCTCCCCCTTTCCCCCACGACTGCGTCGAGGCTGGCGCCCGAGTCAGTTCAGGCGCTTCACAAGAGCGGAGCGGGCCGGAACGTGGACCGAGATGCGCCGCGCGTGGCGCACGAGCTTTCCCGGCACGAGCAGCACCACCGCGCGCACCCAGGCGATGGACCATCCGCTCATGTGCGGGTGATGTTCGCGCAGGTAGCGACGCACCAGGTTGTGCGTGAGTACCTTCAACAGGAACATCGCCTCGTTCGCGCTGAACACCTCGGTCGGCACCGCGCCCATCCCGTAGCCGTGCTTGAGCTCTCCGATCAACGGCTCGATCCCGGCCCGGGCGGCGTAGGCGTCGACGATGTCCTCCTCGGGCCAATCGAAGCCGTTGCTCAACAGCGCGTACGCGGTCCAGTCCTCACCCTCCCACAAGAAGAGCTTGCGCCCCCCGGTTCGGTCCCACTCGCGCACGGCGATCACCTCCCAGCGCACCGCCGCGGCGTCCCACGCGCGACGCGAGAACGTGACCGCCGTGACCTGTCGCAGCGGCTGTTTGTTGACGCCGCGCTCCACGGTCTGCCACCGACGCGAGGGCACGCTCGCCACGACCTCGCACAGGTCCGCGGTCATCTTCGCCTTCACCACGAACACCGCGCCCTTGGCGTCGATGGCGCGCAGCACCTCGGTGCAGTCGCCCGCGGCGTCGATGCGCACCACCAACATCACGTTCGCGCCTACGGCCGCACGCACCGCGTCGATCACCGACTCGACCCACTCCACGTCGTCGTCGCCGAAGGCCGTGTCTCCCTCGCGCAGCTTCGCACCGACGACGGTGCCAGTCTCGGCCACGCGGGCCACGAGCGGGTGGTAGCTGGGTCGGCCGCGGTAGCGCGGGTTTGGGCCTGCCTTGGCGCCTTGCTGCGTGCCGAACAGGGGCTCCACCGTGGAGTCCAGATCGAGGTGCAGCACCGAGCCGCGGAAGGAACGCAGCTCGGCCAGGCCCTGCTCGATCGCGAGGTTTCGGAGTCGTTGCAGATCCTCGGGTCCGAAGCGTCGCAGGTCGTCGTAGAGCACGTCGACCGAGGGGATCTGCCCACCGGCGAGCGCGGTGAAGAGCGCGTCGCCCGCGAGGGCCTCGATGGCGAACACGCGCGAGCGTCCGAGGACCTGCGCGTCGATGATCAGGCGCAGCACGTCGCCCATGCTGTAGACGGTGAGGCGGCTGGGCTTGAGCGGATCGAAGGCGTCGTGCAACTCGCGGTCGATGCCGATCTTGCGCAGGAAGACTCCGAAGCCGACGAGCCCGGAGAAGGCCGTCAACGGCGCGTCAGTGGGCTCGATCGAGAAGCGTCGCGGGTCAGGGCGACGGACCGGCTGCGGGGTGCGGTGACCGAGAGGGCGCTTGCCGCCGGCGAGCTCTCGACGCACCCTGGGGGTGCTCCGCGGGGCGGGGGATGTGTCCATAGCAAGCGCCTCAACCGCGCACGCGGAGCGCTTTGTTTCACGGCCGGTCAGAGCTCCGGGGAATCCGGCTCAGCGCCGCGGGCCATCGGACTCACCCGAAATGCAGGTTCAGTTCGTGTGGGACTTCTTCCGCGAGCACCCCTACGGGATGCAGCCCGCGACATCACCGTGGATCGACGCGGGGTTGCCTTCGAGCGCGCCCGCGTGGTGCGAGGTCCCGAGCGAGATCACCGGCTCCGACGCGGGTCGGTAGCGCTCAGCGCAGCCGGAACACGTCGGCGAGCACCGCGTCGTCGCCGTAGAGCCGCTCCGGCGGGGGGTCGTCGTACACCACGAGGATCGAGTCGTCGGGGTCGAAGTACGAGTACACCGCGACGCCCTCGGGCCGGTCGCGGCCCTCGCCCGAAGGGACGTCGAAGAGCGCCTCGAGCGAGCCCACCTCCCGCGGCACCAGGCGGTGCTTCTTGCGCCCCGCCGGGTCGACGTAGCGGTACACCCGGTGCGCGCCGTCGAGGGCCATGGTCGGCCCCGCGAGCACCAGCACGTCGTCGCCCTGCGCGCTCAGCTCCCGCACCCCCAGCCCGTCGAGGTCGAGGAAGTGCTTGAGGTAGCGCTCGCCGCCCTTCCCGATGGGGGCGAGGGTGAGCTCGCCGTCGCCGCTCGCGCGGGGCTCGACCTCGAGCACCACGGCCCACCCGCGCAGGACCGGCCCCCGCAGCCCGAGGAGCACGCGGTCTCCGCAGACCGTGAGGCCCTCGATGTCGAGCCCGTTGTCCTTGCTGGGGATCGCGACGTGGCGCTCGCCGCCGGGCACCCTCGCCGCGAGCATCGGCCCGAGGTGCTCGTCGTCGGTGAGCAGCGCGAAGAGCTCGTTGGTGAGCGACGCGCCGCGGGTCTTCACGCGCGCCACCTTCGCCGCGTCGAGGCGCTCCCCGGGGGCCTCCGTCACCGCCCCCGAGGGCTGGAGCGTGCCCTGCACCAGCGGCACCCGCGCGAGCACGAAGCGGCCCGGCTCCTCGGAGATCGTCGCGAGGCGCTTCAGCGCCTTGGCGCCCTTGCCCTTGGGCTTCTCGCGCTTGCTGGAGTGGGAGCCCAGCACCCAGAGGTAGCCGTTCGCTTCTTCGAGCGCCTCGACGTCGACCTCGGCCTGCGCGTCGTCGAGGTCGAGGTAGTCGCCGAGCCTGAACGACACGTGCTCGGCGTAGGTGCGCTGGTCCACCGCGGTGAAGCGCTCCACCGAGGCCATCTCGTCGGCGCCGATCCAGAGGTGACCGTCGCTCCCGAGCACCGCCGCCGACAGGTCGGCCCGCAGGTGCTCCCCGCTCTCGAAGCGGATCCGCAGGCGGCACAGCACCGAGCCGGGTCTCATGCGCGGCACTGTATCCGAGGCCGGGCGGTGGTACTCACCCCTTCGTGACGGCGCTCGACGCGATGCGCGCGAGGCTCGAGGCCCGCTTCCCCGACGACCCCGAGCGCGTGGCCCGCCGGGAGCTCCCCGTGTGCGCGTGGCTCCACGAGCGGGTCACCGCCCGCGACGCGAGGGTCATCGCCGTCAACGGCCCCCAGGGCGCGGGCAAGTCCGCCCTCTGCGCGGCTGCGGTCGACGCGCTCTCCGCCGCGGGGGCGCGGGCGGTGACCGTCTCGATCGACGACTTCTACCTCACCCACGCGCGGCAGCGCGCCCTCGCCGCCGCGCACCCCGGCGACCGCTACCTGGAGCACCGGGGCTACCCCGGAACGCACGACGTCGGTTTCGGGTGTCGCGTGATCGACGCCCTCGCCTCGGACGACGGCCGCGGGGTGAGCGTGCCGGCGTACGACAAGTCCGCCCGCGGGGGCCGCGGAGACCGCGCGCCGGCGGGCCGCTGGCGCGTCGAGAAGGGCCCCTTCGACCTGGTGCTCGTCGAGGGCTGGATGATCGCCTTCGCGCCCGTCGAGCCCGCGGCGCTGCCCGACCCCGCGATGGCGACGGTGAACGCGCTCCTCGCGCGCTACGCCGCGTGGACGGAGCGCTGCGACGCGCTGGTGCACCTCGCGATGGCCGACCCGAGCTCGGTGATCCGTTGGAGGGTCGACGCCGAGCGCGCGCGCCGCGCCGCGGGGGCGCCGGGCCTCAGCGACGACGAGGCCAGGGACTACGTGCTGCGCTTCGTGCCGGCCTACGAGGCCTGGTGGCCAGCGGTGCAGGGGCCGACGCTGCGGCTGGTGCTCGGCGACGACCGGCTGCCGCGGTGAGGCTCAGCGGTGGCCGCGCAGGCTCAGGCGGTGGGTGTTGGGCTTTCCGCGGAAGGCCGAGGTGACCTCGAGGGTGTCGTCGCTGACGGCGCGGGCGAAGTGCGCGACCCCCGCGTCGGCGGGGAGGATGTCGGCGTGGTCGAAGCCCGAGGCGGTGAGCCAGAGCACCTCGACGCGGTCGAGGCCCTCGTCGCCGCGGGTCTGCCCGTGCATCGCGAGCGCGCGGCCGCCGTGCAGGAGCGCGAAGCCCAGGGTGGGGTACCGCCGCGCGGTGAAATCCGCGGGGGAGGGGAAGCCCTCGCCGACGTCCTTGAGCGCGGGCAGGTGCTGGTGGAGGTACTTCACCAGCAGGTCGTAGGTGGGCTCCTTGAGCGAGGGGAGCTTCTTCGGCGCGGCGATCACGGGCAGGGCGTCGACGTCGAGGGTCGCCATCTCGACGTGGAGCCGCCAGCGCACCGCGAGGGGAGCGGCGTCGACCGCGTCGTCGGCGAGGGACTTCAAGAGCCAGTGGAAGGGCGAGAAGGACCCGCCGCCGGGGCGCAGCACCAGCGACTCCCACATCGGTCGGCGCAGCGACCAGCGGCCCCCGTGGGCGCGCACCGCGACCTCGCCCACGAAGGCGCTCGCGTGCAGGACGGCGTTGAGGAAGAGGTTGTCGGGGTCCTTCGGGTCGCTCTGGGCGATCCACTGGTCGCGGCGCTCGCGGGTGAGGGCGCGGGCGAGGGCGCCGACCCCCGCGTCGTCGAGGCTGAGCTTCTGCCCGAGGAGCCCGCCGGCGTTGTCGGCGAAGAGCGCCGCGGCCTCGGAGAGGGTCTCGGCGAGGTGGGGGTTGCCGCCGGGGTTGGCGTCGACGTCGCGGTAGAGGAAGGGGTCGCGCCGCACGTCTTCGGGGTAGTGGGGCCAGAACCAGTCGGCGAGGAGCGAGTCCGCGGTGATCGGCGCCATGGGCGTTTGAGGGTATACACGTCTGCGACGGGATGCTCCCTGCCTTCACGCACGCGACGACCCCGAGGCTCACGCTCCGCCCGCTGGTGATGGGCGACGCGAAGGAGCTCCTCTCGCTGGTGGCGAGCTCCCGGGGGGAGCTGGGGCGGTACATGTCCTGGCCGAGGGAGCTCTTCGACCTGGAGCACGCGCGGCGCTTCGTGAAGATCGGCCGCGACGGGTGGACGGCGGAGCGCACCGTGCGCCTCGGGGTCTTCGAGCGCGACACCGGCGAGCTGGTGGGCAACGCCGAGCTCGACGGGGTCGACCTGCGGCGCTCCCACGCCGAGCTCGGGTACTGGGTGCGCACCGACCGCGCGCGGCGGGGCTACGCGACCGAGGCGGCGCGGGCGATGGTGGCCTACGCCTTCGCGACGCTGCGGGTGCACAAGGTCAAGGCCGACGTCGCGGTCGGCAACCACGGGAGCGCCAGGGTGTTGGAGAAGCTGGGCTTCACGCTCGAGGGCACGCTGCGCGAGGAGCGGAAGGTGGGCGGGGTCTTCGTCGACCACTGGCGCTACGGCCTCCTCTCGAGGGAGTACCGATGAGCGAGCGGGAGTGCCCCCACTGCGGCGCGACGATGGACCCGTCGAGGCCCTGCCCCGTGTGCGAGCTCTCGGTGGGCGCCGTGGCCGCCCCGAGCCCGCCGCCCCCCGTGGAGCGCGAGGGCCTCGCGCGCTGGTGGCACAACGGCCGGCTCGCGGTGCTGCTCGCCGCGCTGTGCTTCGCCGCGGCGACCTTCGCGCCGCTGGCCACGGGGCTCTCGGTCTACGTCGACGGCGAGCGCTCCACGGTCTCGGTCTCGCTGTGGGACCTCGCGGTGAACACCTACCCCGCGCTGAAGGGCCGCATGAGCGCGTGGTTCCTGCCCGGGGCCGCGGTGTTCCTCTTGTCTCTCCTCCGCTCGCGGCGCACCGGGCCCTCGATGCAGGCGACGCGGCCGCTCCTCTTCGCGGTGGCGCTCGCGCCCGCGGTGGGGGTCGCCCTGCCGCTCCTCCGGCTGAGCCGGCAGCACGTCTCGGCGCTGT
>JAEYZO010000459.1 GCA_023428035.1 Pseudomonadota bacterium
GTCGACGACGGCGAGCCACGACGACCGTGGCGAGGATCAGCGCGCCGAAGCGTAGTCGCGCGGGCGGCGAGGCCGACGCGCGACAGCCGCTCGAGGCGACGGCGTTCGGCGGAGGCGCCGCGTCGTCGGTCGGAGCCACGTCGACGGTCGGGGTCACGTCGACGGTCGGGGCGAGGTCGTCAGGCCGCGGCGCGACGTCGATGCTCGCGAGCGGGGGAGCGTCGATCACGTTCGCCGGGGCGTCGTCACGGACGGAGGTCGCGTCTAGCTCGGAGGCGTCTTCGGCCTGCGCTGCGTCGATCGACGCATCGGGGGCGTCGTGCGCTCCAGCGTCCGCGGAGACCACTCGGATGAGCATGGTCGCGGTCGGCCCGAACCAGCGGTCGCCTTGGAGGAGCTGCGCCGCGACGATGTGCTCTCCGGGGTCTGGGTGCGCCTCGACGTTCCACTCTACCAGCGCCGAGGAGGTCGGGGGGCGGGGTGGCGATGGGACGAAGGGAACGCGCGCGCCGAGTACAAACGGCGCGCTAATGCTCCCAGGAGGCAGGTCGACCCAACGGACGCCGTTGATCTCGCTCGCGTGCGGGCAGCCCTCAGCCTGGCCTACGGAGAGGTTCGAGCTCGCGTCCCAGTACACGACCGGGGAGGTGTTCGCGCTCGCGTTGGACACCCGGAGCTGGACGGGGACGCGCTGACCCGCGACGGCCGTCACCTCCAGCACGGTGAACTCGAGCCGTGACCAGAGCGCCGGCCGGAACGCCGCCAAGAGGTTGTAGATGTTGTTGTAGGCGCCCCGGCGGGTGCTGTTGGCCACGACGCCGCGGTCAAAGAGGCCGTAGGCGCCGTCGTCGACGTACGCGTACCAGCTCACGAGCCGCGGGACGTTCTCCGTCGCTCGGCGCAGCGAGACCCCCAGGTCGAAGGCCTCGTCGGCCTGCCGTCGGTTGCCCTCGGCGCTGCCGTCGGTGCGCCACCCGACCTGGGTGATCCAGACCTCCGGCAGGGAAGCGTCGGCGCCGAGGCGACGCCGGAGGCGCCACGTGATGTCACTCACCGCGCCGAGCGCTCCGCTGCCGAGGACGCCGCCCCCGAGGCTGCTCGACGAGCGTAGGAAGTGTGCGCTCACGACCCGAAGGGGCCCGAGGAGCGACCAGCGCGGCTCTCGCTCGAGAGCGGCGTAGACCGCGTCGAGGTAGTCACCTGCCCGCGTCGCGACAGGCGGGGAGTCGTGCACGAGACCCCCGACGACCAGGCGCGGGAGCCAGCAGCCGTACGTCAGGCGGACCGCCTCGACCTGGGAGTAGACCTCGACGAGGAGCCGCGCGTAGTCGCTGGCCTCGAGGGCCTCGCGCCCCGCGGCGTCGAGGCGGTTGGGCTCGTCGACGAGCTCCAGCGCGAGGAGTCGGCCGTGGAGGTACGCCGCGACCTCGCGCACCGCGCGGGCGTACTGCTCCCTCCGAGTGGTCGATCGCAGCTCTTCGCGGCTCGCGCCGATCACGTCGGGGCCGACGGCCAGGAGCACCTCGGCGCCGCCCCTGCGGTACGCGTCGATGAGCCTGCGGTGAACGCCGAGGGCCGTGTCCTCGCCGGGCCCCCGTCGAGTGGTGTCGCTGATGTCTGACCACACGTCGCGGCGCATCGTGAGGCGCACGCAGCGCGGCCTCATCTGGAGCAGCGCCGAGACGGCGTTGCCGTCGTACTCGCCGCCCCGCACGCCCACCGCCTCGACGCAGGAGTACTGCCCCCAGGCCGGGCTCGCCCACGCCAGCGAGGCACCTACGACGACGGCCCGCACCGCGACGCGCATCACGTCTATCTACCGCGCGACGGGAGGCACAAGGGTGATCCTCGTGGGGCGGAGCGAGGCGGTCCCTTCGGGGAGCCCGAAGGCGCCCCCGTCGCCCCAGCACCACACCGCCAAGCCCCCGATCTCGATGGCGCAGCTCGCCTGCGCGCCCACGTGGAGCGACTGCATCCGCACGGCCTCGATCTCCACCGCTCGCGTGGGCACCGTCCGTAGCTGCCGCGTCCCGTCGCCGAGCTGCCCGTGGTCGTTGTGCCCCCAGCACCAGGTGTGGTCGCGCTCGTCGATGGCGCAGGTGTGAGAGCCACCCGGCGACGCGGCGATGAACTTCAAGTTCCCCTCGAACCTCACCCGCCGCGGGGGCTCCCAGTCGCTCCGCGAGTCATCCCCCACCTGCCCCCAGTGGTTCGCTCCCCAGCACCACGCCTCTCCGACGCGGGTCAGCGCGCACGCGTGCGCCGACCCCGCCGCGAGCTGCCGCAACTCCGGCACGCCCTCCAGCGGCCCCGCACGGACCTGCGGCAGGCTGACGTTTCCCCGCCCGAGCTGCCCCTGCGTGTTGCTCCCCCAGCACCACGCCCTAGCGCCCACCCGCGCGCAGCCGTAGTCGTCGCCGACTACCACCTCGTCCGCCCTGTCCACGCCCAAGACCCGCGTGGGGCGAACGCGGTCGTCGATGTCACCTGTCCCGAGGGCGCCCTGCTCGTTCTGGCCCCAGCACCACGCGCTGCCTTCGGCGGCGCCGCACGAGTGCCGCTCGCCCACGCTCACTGAGCTCGCGCCCGCCAGCCCGAGGGCCTCGACCGCGATCCCGCTGTCGCTGAGGCTCCCGTCACCGAGCTGCCCCCAATCGTTGCGCCCCCAGCACGACACGCCGCCTCGCACGCGGCGTACGCAGGTGTGCTCGAAGCCCACCGCGACCTGCGTGGCGTCGCCGACGGCGAGCGCTTGAATCGTCAACCCCCGGGGGCTGTCGCGGGTGTTGTTGTCGCCGAGCTGCCCGCGGGAGTTGTGCCCCCAGCAGTGCACCGTACCCTGGCGCAGCACCGCGCAGCCGTGGATGGCGCCCACCGCGAGGTCGATCACCGCGTGGCCGCACTGCCCCACGAAGCAGCCGTAGCGCTCCGGCGCGTCAGCTCGCGTCGGGCACGCATTGTCGCAGGCCCCACAGTGCTCGGCGTCGCTCCGCGTGTCGACGCAGCGCGCTCCACACGCGACGTAGCCCACCTCGCACCGCGGGAGAGGGCCGTCATCCCCCGCGACGTCGGCGAGGTCACCGACGCTCGCCTCCTCGACGGCGACGACGTCCGAGGAGCCGTCAGCGCCGAGATCTTCCGAGGGGAGGACGCCGACGCTGCCGCGCCGCACGCAGCTCACGGAGAGCAACGTCAGAACCCAACGAGCGGCTCTCATGGCGCCCCCGACGCGAGCCATCGCATCTCGCGATCCCTCCCGATGTCCGCGCGGCCCTCGACCCTCCGTCGCCTCCATCATCCACCCCTCGCCTCAGTGACCCCTCGCCGCAGCGCGCCTTCAACGCGCCGGCGCCCTCGGCCACTGCCGCCACCCGGCGCTCAATTCGCGTACCCGAAGGGCGCGCCCGACACGATCGTCCCGCGCGCCTCGGCACACTCGCTCGCTGCCGCGGTGAAGAACTGCTCGATAACCGCGCCCGCGCGCCACTGGCAGAGGTAGATCGCGCGGGTGTAGAACCCGATCGGGGAGCTGGCCATCCACCCCAGCGTGGCAGGGTCCCCCGCGGTCCCGCCCGCGCAGGGCGAGCGGCTGTAGGTGTTGGCGCCGCCGGAGAAGCAGTGGTGCACTTGAAAGAAGCTCCCGTACCCGGGGTTCGCCGCCGCGACGTTGAAGCTGCTCTCCCGACGCCAGCAGGTCGCCGCGCTGCACGAGGCGTTGGTCACGCGCGTCGCGCAGCCACAGCCGAGCGTGGGAGATGAGGTCAAGGGGTAGCAGTTGCTCGTCGAGTGCCAATGCGCCGAGGTGCAGACGTCCGCGAAGCGGTAGACCGCCTGACCCGGGGTCGTATCGCCCTGGCACGCGCCGCCGATGCAGAACAGCCCCGAGTCGCAGACCGAGCCCGCGCAGCACGGGCGCCCCACGGAGCCACAGGAAGAGACGCAGGCCCCGCCTTGGCACGCCGCCCCAGCGGCGCACGCGCTGTTGCAGGAACCGCAGTGAGAGTTGTTCGCGGAGGTGTCGACGCAGACTCCGCCGCACGAGCGCTGACCCGCGAGGCACTGGCACGACCCCGCCACGCAGCTCTGCCCTATCGCGCACGCGTTGCCGCAGCGGCCGCAGTGCGACGACGAGGTCGAGACGTTCACGCACGCCCCGCTACAGTACGCCTCGTCGGAGCGGCAGGTCGAGACGCAAGCGCCCTCGGAGCAGACCGCGCCCGCGCCGCAGTCCGCCCCACACGAGAAGCAGCCTGACGCGGACCGACCGCAGACGCGGCCGCCGCAGTCGTTCGCGATGGGCGCGTGCTCGCATCGCCCCGCCCGGCACACCTCATCGGTGCAGCGGTCGCCGTCGGCCGCGCAGCGCGCGCCGTCGGACATCGGCTCGCAGCGCCCGGCCACGCACGCGCTGCACTCGGGGCACGTGACGCCGACGCACGACGGGGTGACGGGCGTGCACGCCGGGTAGCTCTCGAAGCCCGCGGCGCAGCGATCGCAGCGAGCGCCCGCGAAGCGCGGGTCGCACTCGCACAGCCCCCCAGAGCAGGTGCCGTGACCCGTGCAGGTGTCGGCCGCGCATCCGGTCGCGGCGCCGCGGTACTCGACGGAGCGGATCCAGACCTCGGCGCGCTCGTAGCCCTCGCTCCCGTCGAGGGGGTCGAGACGCACCCGCCCGAGCGTCACCCCCTCTGGAACGGTCGAGCCCGCGAGATCGAAGCGCAACGTCTGAACGCTCCCGTCGCAGGTGATCGGCTGCGCCGCGAGGGCGAAGCCGCCCGAAGCGGGGTCGAACTGCGGGGAGTCTCCCGCGCGAGCCAGGTAGATCCGCATCTGCGAGCGAGTGGTCGTCCCCGCGAGCCCTCGGCAGGAGGCCACGACCTCGAAGCGGTGATCGGCGCGGGCCACCAGCGAGACCCGAGGAGAGATCAGCATCGGGTCGCGGGCGTCGAGGTCCCTCGCGTAGAGCGACGCTCGCCCCTCGCCGTCTTCGCGGAGACCGATCGAGGCCGAGCAGCCGTCAGCGTTCGCGACGAAGGGCCCGGGGCGCCAGCACCGGGTGGAGACGTCGAAGCGGAACCCCGCCGCGGTCGTGAGCACCGCGTCGTCACACACGCACCGGGCGCCGTCGCAGCGCGTGCCGTCGACGCAGACCCCGGGGTCCTCCGCGCAGCTCGCCGCACCGGGGACCACGGGGCGACAGCGGCCCGCGTTGACGTCACAGAACTCGCTGCGCCCGCACGTCACGAGTTGCGAGTAGCGCGCCATCTCCTCGGCCGCGCCGACGGAGCGGGTGACGAGCCGCACGCCGCACTCTTGCGGTCGGGCCGCCGCGAAGCGCATCCACCCGACGGCGTGGTAGCCCGACGCGTCCGCGACCCGCCACGGCGCCGTGGTACCCGGCGCGGGCCCGGTGAGCGTCAGAGCGCGCGGGGCGACGTTGAAGTTCTCCTCGGCGATCCAGACCCGGCGGTTCACCAGGTCAACCTGGGCGACCACCGCGATGTGGCCCACGAGGCTCCCCGACGACCCGCAGGGGAGCACCACACCGCGCGCGTCGGTCTTCCGGAACACCAGGAGGTCCCCCTCGGCGGGCGGCGCGTCGGCGGCGGTGGGGCCCGACTCCACGCCGTTCTGGTAACGCCGCGCGAGGTGAGCGGCGTTGACCCACCACTGACAAGCGTTCCCCGCGACGCTCTCCGGATTGTAGCCCGGCGCTATGCTGGTTAGCCCTCGGCGCGCGTACTCGACGCATTGGAAAGCCCAGCTCCCGCGCCTGCCCTCCGCGCCTCCGATGGTCGTGCGCCAGGATCGAATGGAGTCCACGCGCTCGCAGCGGTAGGGCACCTGTCCGTCGGCGGTCACCCTCGCCTCACCCTCCGCCGCGCAGGTCGGCGTCGACGCGGTCGGACCGTTGCTGTACGCGCAGACGCCGCGCCACGCGTACATCGCCCGGCCCCAGGTCTCCCCGGTGCCCCCGCAGTCCGAGCACGACTCCGGGTCGGGGCCCGGGCTGAACTCGTCGCAGCCGAGCCCGACGCAGGAGGACGCGGGCCCGTCTGAGGCCATCACTACGTCCGCGGCCAGGACATCCGCTCCGGGCCGCGCGGCGTCGGTCGCCGTCGGGTCGAGGCCGACGTCACGGAGGACGTCGCCCGTCGCCGCGTCGACGCTGGCGCCGGCGTCAGAGGACGCGACGCAGCGCCCCGCCCTCCGGTCGCATCGGGAGCCCAGAGCCGCGGCCTCGCAGTCACGGTCCTCGCGGCAGTCGCGGGTGCAGAGCCGGTCGGCGCCGCAGTAGCGCCCGTCGCCGCAGTCGCTGTCGATGCGACACGTCGACGGCGCGCTCACCACGTCGGGCGCATCGCTGGAGAGCGATGGAGAGAAGCAACCCGCGCTCACGGCCAGCGCGAGGGCCGCGGCGCGTCCCCAGGGTGGGGCGTGCATCTCAGGCGGCGTTCGCCGAGCGGACCATGCCCGCCGTGAGGAACAGGTCGATGAACAGCCAGCACCAGAGGATACCTAGCGGGACGAAGCCCACGATGAACGCCATCGTCGCGTAGCCCACAACGGCGAGGAGGAGCTGCGCGATCCCCGTCCCTACGCGGCCTGTGTAGAACCGGTGCAGCCCAAGCTGACCCAGGAAGATCAGGAGCACGTAGGCCAGGCCCACGGACTTCTCGGTGCGGACCACCATCACCTGCGGGTGCTGCGGATTCATCTCGACCTCGGCGCCTCGAGCGCGTGCAGGCGAACCTCAGCGACGCACCGCGCGCCGCTGGAGCCCTACGACGACCTCAAGCTCCAGGCGAGGCGTCCCGAGACGTCGAATTCGATCCTCAAGCGGGAGCTCGCGAAGTGGGAGGGCGAGGTCGAGCGGGTGTGACGCCTCCGCCCTGGACTGCTTCGTTTCACCGCGCCGGTCGGTTCCGCCGACGTCGCGACCCTGACGCTAGAGCTGCGCTGACCTACGCCCGCCGAGACGAGTCGAACAGGCGCGACCACGGTGGCGCAGGTTGAGCCACGCGAGAACCGACGGTCACGCGGGGTCCACGGCGCGCTCTCGCGAAACGCAGCGATTCCAGCGGCGGCACGCGCCTTGGCTCTGCGCGGCCCCATGCAACAACGACGGTGCTTGCTCTTCGCCTTGGTCGGAGCGCTGACCTCATCGCTCCTCGCCTGCGGCGCCTCTTTGACGACCGAGCCGCTCGACGGCGGCGCGCGCGACGTCCCCGCCGTCGACGCGCCGACGAGCGACGTGCCCGTCGCGCTCCCCAGCGACACCCGCGTAGGCGACCGCGCGGTCGGCGCGTGGCTCCGCGCGGACCCCTTCGACCCCTGGTGGATCGAGGAGCGCCTCGCGGCGGAGCCGGCGGTGCGCGGCGCCCGCGCGCTCGGACCTCGGAGCATCGTGCGCGGCGCCTCGACGCGCAGCGTGGTGTGGACTCCGCCCGACACAGACC
>JAEYZO010000326.1 GCA_023428035.1 Pseudomonadota bacterium
CCTCCACCTCGCGGTAGCGCTCGCCGACCTTCACCCGCGCGAGGTGCACCACCCGCGGGCGACGGCCCCCCGTCGAGCGGGCGCCGCGGGGCTCGGCGTAGAGCACGCGCAGCGCGCCGTCGGAGCGCAGGGCGCGGTACTCGTCGAGGGCCCAGAGCTGCCCCACCATCTGTACGGCCAGGGCGAGCACGGCGAAGGTCAGGTGCCGCCGCGCGTCCCGCGCGAAGCGGTCGCCCACGGGCTCCGCCGAGAGGAACATCCGCCCGCGGTCGGGGCGCAGCACCAGGGCCGTCGTCGCCGCGTCGCGGTAGTGCGCGCCCGCGCCGCGCGCGTGAGGGTCGTGGCCGCGGGTGAGACGTCCCTCGACCCAGGCGGGCGCGCCGGGGGTGAGCGCGGCCTCGCGGGAGCGCGTCCAGGTCTTGTCTCCGAAGCGCGGCGGCCCGAGCGGCGCGACCAGCTCGGGAGAAGCGTCGGGCTCCACCCGCACCCGCCTGCCCTCGCCGAGGTCGAGGTAGAAGGGCCGCGCGACGCGCTCTCGCTTCACCTCCCGCCAGGTGGTCACCGAGGCGCCGTGGTTCGTCTCGGTGTGCCCGGCCTGGGTGAGGGTCACGCGCACCGGCGCGTCGGTCTCTCCCGGCGCGGGGGCCACGAGCCCCGACACCAGCGCGGGGCCCTCACGCAGCCTCGTCGGGTCTGCCACGGCCGCGGCCACGACGTGCGCGCGGCGCCACGCGAGGCCGGCGCGGAGCACCAGCACCAGGGTCCACAGCCCGAAGGCCACGGTGAAGAGCCCGTCGACCACGAGGAGCGTCGCGAGGGGCCCGAGGTCTGTGCCGGGGGCGAGGTTCACCGCGCCCAGCGTAGCGCCGTGCCCGCGCCCCGCAGGGCCTTCAGCGCGAGCTCCGCCCGGCGACGTCGCAGCGGGTCTCCGTCGCCCCGCAGGGTCACCTCCCCGTCGCGCTCGGAGATCACCTCGACCCCGACCTCGTCGCCCTCGGACTTCATCCACGCGCGCAGCGCCGCCGCGAGGCCGCCGGGCTCGGCCACCACGCCGCGGTAGGGGTCTTCCCTCCAGGCCACCACGCCGTTCCACTCGAAGGTCACGTCGTCGACGACGTCTCGGGGCCACCGGGCCAGGGCGCGCGCCACCGCCCTCTCCGCCCCGTCTCGCAGGAAGGGGTCGCGGTGCACCCTCGCGAGGGTCTCGGCGTCGAGGGCCAGGGTGACCCTGTGGGCCGAGACCGTGCCGTCGCTGCCCTCCCAGCGGCGCACGGCGCGGGTGAGGCCGCCCCGCGCGAGGGTGAGCAGCGGGCGCAGCCTCGGGTCGTCTCCGTGCTCCAGACCCGTGAGGGCGGCGACGCGCACGGCCTCTGCGTCGAGGCTCGGGTCAGCGGCCCCCACGGTTGTAACCCGCGGGCGCCTGCCCCTCGGCGGGGTGGGCCTGCGGCGCGGCGTGGGGGTAGGGCGACTGCGCCTGGTCGACCCGCACGCCCGTGCGCTCGTCGTTCAGGGCCGCGGCGACGGCGGCGGCCATCTGCTGCGGGTCGGCCCCGCGCTGGAGGTCGAAGATGACCTTGGAGGTGCCGCCCGAGAGGTTCTGCAGGGCCTCGAGGCGGCGGAGCTCCATCGCGCCGGGCGACTCGGTGAGGATGCGGGCGGCCTCGGCGAAGTTGCGCGCGCTCTCGACGTCGGCCTCGGACTTGATGATGACGAACTGCCGCTCGCGCTCGGCGATGGCCTTCTTCGCGATGACCTCTTGCATGGCCGCGGGGAGCTGGATGTCCTGCAGCGCGATGAGCTCGACGTGCAGGCCCCACTGGGTGACGAACTGCTCGACGGCGACGCGCACCTTGGCGGCGATCTCGTCGCGGTGCTCGAGCACGTCGGAGAGGGAGGTCTCGCCCACGATGTCGCGGAGCACGACCTTGGCGCGGTCCTTCACGGCGAGCTCGTAGTTCTCGACGTTGAGCAGGGCCTTCACCGGGTCGACGACGCGGTAGTAGACCACCGCGTCGATCATGGCCGTGACGTTGTCCTTGGTGATGACCATCTGCGCGGGCAGGTCGCGGTTGCGGATGCGCATGTCGACCCGCGCCATGGTCTGGAAGATGGGCACCAGGAGGTTGAGCCCGGGCTCCATCGTCCCCGTGTAGCGGCCGATGGTGAACTTCAGCGCGGTCTCCCACTGGTTCACCTGCCGCACCGAGCGGAGCAGCAGCACCGCGAAGAGGAACAGAAAGAACATCCCGATCGCGGCGAAGGGCTCCATGGGGGAGACTGTATACCCGTCTCCCACCGATCGGCGGCCGAGATGCGGGAGCCCCGGGCGATCGTTGGTACCCTGCGGGCGCCGCCATGAGCTCCCCCACCGCCCCCGCCGACGCCACCCTGGTCGACCTGCGCGCCCCGCCGGACCACAGCCTCGCGGTCACGCAGGCGTCGCCCGTGGCCGTCACGGATGACCGCTCAGCCCGCGCGGGCCTCGCCTCGGCGGTGCGGACGACGGTGCTCCCGCGGCTCGAGGTGGTGGGAGACACCCCCCGCCTGGTGAGCGACGTGCGGGCGCGCTTCGAGACCGCCGAGGTGCTCGGCCGCGGGGGCGTGGGGGAGGTCTCGCTCGCGCGCGACAACGACATCGACCGCCCGGTGGCGGTGAAGAGGCTCCTGCCCGAGCTCGACGACCCGGGGCTCGTGGCGCGCTTCGTCGACGAGATCAGGGTGCTGGGGCAGCTCGACCACCCGAACATCGTGCCCATCCACGACGTCGGGGTCGACGCCGACGGGCGGTACTTCTACGTGATGAAGTACGTCGAGGGAGAGACCCTGGAGCACGTCGTCGACCGGCTCGTCGAGGGCGACCCGGAGTACCACCGGCGCTACACCTTCGAGCGGCGGGTGGAGGTCTTCCGGCAGATCCTCCGGGGGGTGCAGTACGCGCACTCCCGCGGGGTGATCCACCGTGACATCAAGCCCGCGAACGTGATGGTGGGCCGCTTCGGCGAGGTCGTGGTGATGGACTGGGGCCTCGCGCGCAAGGTCCACGACGAGCGCTCGAGCTTCCCCGTGAGCGACAAGGCGAAGACCCTCACCGCGCCGGCGGCGCCGCGGGGCGGCTCACCGAAGCTCCGCACGCAGGTGGGGGCGCTGCTCGGCACGCCCGCGTACATGAGCCCTGAGCAGGCGAAGGGCGAGGTCGAGAGGATCGACGAGCGGAGCGACGTCTACGCGCTGTGCGTGATGTTCCACGAGATGCTCACGCTGGAGCACTACCTCGCGAGGAAGGGCACCGTGACCGAGGCCCTGGCGGGGGTGTTGCGCGACCCGGTCCCCTTCGCGACGGGGGTGAAGAGCCCGCACCAGGGGTCGGTGCCCGCGGAGCTCGCGCACTTCATCGCGCACGGCGTGTCGAAGGACCCCGCGGGGCGCTACCGCTCGGTCACCGAGATGCTCGACCGGCTGCAGTCCATCGAGGAGGGCCACTGCCCGGTGGAGTGCCCCGCCACCTTCGCCAAGCGGATGAACACCGAGATCGGGCACATGGTCGACCGCCGGCCCTTGGTGATGCTGGGCGTGGCGCTGGCGGTGATCGCGATGGCCGTGGGGGGCCTCGGGCTGCTGGTCGCGACGAGGGCGTAGCCCGGCTCAGCGAGCGCGGTGCGCGCCCGCGGCGAGGGAGGCCGCGAGGGAGGCGTAGACGGCCGCGAGGGCGCCGCCCGAGAGGCGCTTCTCGAAGCCCGGCGTGAGGCGCTTCGGGACGAGGTGGTAGTCGGTGACGTAGGCGATGGCCGAGGTGGCGACGCCGCTCGCGACGGCGCGGGCGACGCCTCCGCGGCGGGTCCACGGGCCGAGGAGGGCCTCCTGCACGGCGGCCCAGGCGAGCATGGCGCCCGCGTTGAGCGTCGCGCCGACGACGGTGTGGCTGAGGTCGAAGCCGTCGCGCTCGGCCGCGGAGTCTCCCCAGAGGATGTGGCTGGTGGCGTTGAGCGGCGCGGCGGCGCTGCCGACCTCACGCCTCCCGAGGAGCGAGGTCG
Organism: Pseudomonadota bacterium; assembly: GCA_023428035.1. Classification (GTDB taxonomy): domain Bacteria; phylum Myxococcota_A; class Polyangia; order Polyangiales; genus JAEYZO01. The sequence continues at coordinate 4,032 of JAEYZO010000326.1, forward strand.
CGACGGTGGTGGCCGCGGTGGCGAGGGCGGCGGTGCCCAGGGTCGACAGGATCTTCATGGAGGCTTCGATGCCCCCCGACGCGGGTCAGCGACGGCAGGGGTGCGACGGCGCGTAGTCGCCGCGGAGGGGGCCGACGTCCATCGCGGTGACGGCGTCGGCGAGGGCGGGCAGGGACTCGCACCCGACGCGCGAGGGCGCGGCGCCCGGCGCGGCCACGCCCCAGACCTCCGCGCGGTAGGGCCCCGCGGCGGGGTCGAGGTTCACCGCGAGGAACCTCCCGTCGGAGTTGGTCCAGCGGCGCCCGCGCTCGGGGCGGTGCACGACGTCGTAGTAGGCGTAGCCGGGCTCGGCCATGGCGCCCGCGGCCACGACGGCCCCGTCGGCGCGGGCGAGCACCGCGACGGCGTTGGCGATGGGGCGCCCGAGGC
>JAEYZO010000338.1 GCA_023428035.1 Pseudomonadota bacterium
CCCTTCATCGTCGACCGCGCGCTCGTGCGCCTCGCGCGCCTCGGCGTGCGCCGCGCGCGGACGGTGCTCCTCGGCACCCTCGGCGTGCTCGCCCTCGCCCTCGGCGCGGCGTCGCGGCTCGAGTTCCGCGAAGACTTCCTCGAGCTGCTCCCGAGCGAGAGCGTGGGCGCGCGGCTCCTGCGCGCCGCGATGCGACGCATGGGCGGAGGCAGCGCCACCCTCTTCGTCGTCGTCGAGTCGCCCGACCCCGAGGCCAACCGCCGCGTCGTCGACGCGCTCGAGCCCCGCCTTCGCGCGCTCCCTCCGTCGCTGGTGCGCACCGTCGAGCACGGCCCCGAGGAGGCCCGCCGCTTCTTCTGGCAGCGCCGCTGGCTCTACGCCGAGGAGGCTGACCTGGCCGAGGTCGCCTGCGAGCTCGCGCGCGCCCGCCGCCGCGCCGTGCCCGGCTTCGTCGACCTCGACGACGAGCCCTGCCGCCCGCCGGGCGCGACCGCTACGGCGCCCTCGCCCCCCACGACCGCTCCCCCGGAGCCCGCGGGCACCTCCGAGGCCGCGAGGCCCTTCCAGCGCTTTCGAGAGATCCTCGCGGCGCGCACGAGGGACATCGACCGCTACCCCACGGGCTACTTCCGCAACCCCGAGGGCACGCTCTACGCGCTGGTGCTCCGCTCGCCCGCCACGGGCACCGGCGACGCGACGGGCGACCGGCTCCTCGCGCGGGTCAACGACATCGTGCGCGAGGCGCGCCCCGAGAGCTTTCACCCCGCCGCGCGGGTGGGCCTCGGGGGTGACATCCCCAACGCCATCGCCGAGCGCGAGGCCCTGAAGGAAGAGGCCCTCAAGACCTCGGGCGTCGCCGTGGTGCTGATCCTCGGGTCGATCATCGTCTTCTTCGGCTCGCTCTCCTCGCTCGTGCACATCGGCCTCTCGATGTTCACCGGGGTCGCGCTGGCCTTCGCCGTCGCCGCGGGGGCCTTCGGCTACCTCAACGCCTCGACGGCCTTCCTCGGGTCGATCATCGCGGGCAACGGGATCAACTACGCGATCATCTACCTCGCCCGCTACCGCGACCGCCGCGCCGTGGGCGACTCCGTCGAAGACGCCCTCGTCGACGCCGCGGTGACCTGCCGCCGAGGCACGCAGCTCGCGGCCCTCGCGGCCTCCTTCGCCTACGGCTCGCTGATGCTCACCTCGTTCCGAGGGTTCTCGCAGTTCGGGCTCATCGGCGGCGTCGGCATCGTCTTCTGCTGGTGCGCGACGATGGTGATCCTCCCCGCGTCGGTCGCCGCCGTCGAGAGGCTGCGGGTGAGGTTCTTCCCGCGCGCGGAGGCGCCCAAGGCGTCGCGTGAGCCGCGCACGCCCGTCTCGGGCGCCATCGCCACGATCACCGAGCGGTGGCCCGCCGTGGTGCTCCTCGTGGGCGCGCTCGCGTCGCTGTGGGCGGCCGCGGCCTTGCCTCGCTTCCTCGCCGACCCGTGGGAGTACAACTTCGCCCGCCTCGGCTCGCGCGGCAGCCGGCAGTCCGGCGCCGACGCCTGGAGCAGCCGCGCCGACCGGATCTTCGCGGGCACGGGGGGCGGCGCCGCGGACCTCCTCCTCGCCGACCGGATGGAAGACGCCATCCCCCTCGCGCGCGCCTTGGTCGCCCGGGACCAGGCCCGCACCGGCGGCCAGTGCATCGACCACGTCGAGACCGCGTGGGACCGCCTCGGCGGAGAGCCCGACGTCGTCGCGCGCAAGCTCCGCGTGCTCGACCAGATCCGCGACGACATCGACGCGATCCTCCCGCACCTCACCGGCGAAGACGCCGCCCTCGCCCGCGAGTGGCGCCCCCCCGAGGGCCTGCGCGCCCCGACCCCCGACGACCTCCCGGCCCTGGTGCGGGCGCAGTTCACCGAGCGCTCGGGCCGCTTCGGCACGCCCGTGTTCGTGCACTACAAGCCCTGGTACAGCCCGAGCGACGGGCGAAAGCTCATCGTGGTCGCGGGGCTCACCCAGAACGTGCGCCTCGCCGACGGGCGCGTGGTGCCCACCGTGAGCCGCGCCACGGTCTTCGCCGAGATGGTGCAGGCCATGAGCGCCGACGGCCCCCGCGCGACCCTCGCCGCCTTCGGGGTGGTGGTGCTGCACTCGCTCCTCGCGACGCGCAGGCTCGGGCCCGCGGCCATGGTGCTCGGCTCGCTCTTGTCGGGCGTGCTCCTCACCGTCGGCGGCGCGGCGCACGTCGGGGTGCGGCTGAACTTCCTGAACTTCGTCGCCCTGCCCCTCACCTTCGGCATCGGAGTCGAGTACGCGATGAACCTCTACGACCGGGTGGAGCACCTCGGCGGCGCCCCCAGCCGCGGGCTGCGCTCGGTGGGCGGCGCGGTCACCCTCTGCTCGCTCACCACCATCATCGGCTACGGGTCGCTCCTCGTCGCCGACAACCAGGCCTTGCAGTCCTTCGGGTACCTCGCCGTCGCGGGCGAGGTGGCGTGCATCGCCACGGCGCTCTTCCTCCTGCCCGCGGCGATGCAGCTCGCGCGTCGACGTCGGGCGAAGGCCGGGTCGGATCAGAGGGGAGGCGCCTGACCGATGGAGACGGTCCCCCTCCTCGACGAGCTCGCCATCATCGCCGTGCTCGCGGTGGCGGTGACGGTGGTGCTCTCCCGCCTGAAGCTGCCCACCGTGGCCGGCCTGCTCGCCGCGGGCGCCCTCCTCGGTCCCCACGGCCTCGCGCTCGTGCGCGAGGTGCACGCGATCGAGCTCCTGTCCGAGGTCGGGGTGGTGCTGCTCCTCTTCACCATCGGCCTGGAGTTCTCGCTCACTCGCCTGCGGGACATCTTCCGGCAGGTCGCGCTGGGCGGCGCGCTCCAGGTCGGGCTCACCGTCGCCGTGACCGCGGGCGTCGCCGTCGCCCTCGGCGAGCCCCTACGCCGCGGCGTCTTCTACGGCTTCGTCTTCGCGCTCTCGAGCACCGCCATCGTGCTGCGCGCCCTCGGCGAGCGGCGCGAGCTCGACGCCCCCCACGGCCGCTTCATCGTCGGCACCCTCATCTTCCAAGACCTCTGCGTGGTGGCGCTGGTGGTCATCGTCCCCATGGTCGGGCAGAGGGCCGGCGCCGGGGGCTCCGCCGCGCTCGGCGGCG
>JAEYZO010000389.1 GCA_023428035.1 Pseudomonadota bacterium
GCCTACCCCTGCGCGTGCAGCCGCCGCGAGGTCGAGGAGGCCTCTCGGGCGCCCCACGGCGCGGAGCCGGTGTACCCCGGCACCTGCCGCCGCCTCGACCCCGACGCCGTGATCGCCCGCGCCGCCGCGCTGAAGCGCGAGCTCGCGTGGCGCTTTCGCTGCGACCCCGACGACTCCCGCGTCGCCTTCGTCGACCTCGTCGTGGGCGCACGCGGCGAGGACGTCTCCGCCGCGGTGGGCGACTTCGTGGTCTTCCGCGGCGAGGTCGCGGCGTACCAGCTCGCGGTGGTGGTCGACGACCTCACCCAGGAGGTCACCGAGGTCGTGCGCGGCGAGGACCTCCTCGGGAGCACCGGCCGTCAACTGCTGCTCTACCGGGCCTTCGGGGCGAGCCCTCCCTCCTGGGCGCACCTCCCGCTGGTGCTCGGCGACGACGGAGAGCGCATGGCGAAGCGCGTCGGCTCGATGAGCGTCGCGGCGCTGCGCGAGGGCGGGGCCGACCCGGTCGCGCTGCGGAGCTCCCTCCTGCGGAGCCTCGGGGCCCGCGACGCGGGTGACCTCCGCGCGTCGGCGAGGGGGTGGGGCGTCGAGGCGGTGCCGCGGTCGCCCTGGCTGTGGCGCGCCGGGGCGCTGACTCAGGCGGGCGCGTAGCGGGTCGAGAGCGCGCGCCTCGCGGCGTGGCGCTCGATCGCGAGCGCGATGAGCCGGTCGACGAGGGCGGGGTAGGGGAGGCCGCTCGCCTCCCAGAGCTTCGGGTACATCGAGATGCTGGTGAAGCCCGGGATCGTGTTGACCTCGTTCACGTAGACGCGGTCGTCGTCTCGGTCGATGAAGAAGTCGACGCGCGCCATGCCCGCGAGGTCGAGCGCGCGAAAGGCCCGCACCGCCAGAGACCGCAGCTCGTCGGCGCGCTCGGGCGACACCCGCGCGGGGATGTCGAGCGCCGCGCCCTCGGCGTCGAGGTACTTCGCCTCGTAGGAGTAGAACTCGTGCGTGGGGCGGATCTCCCCCGGCACCGAGGCCTCGGGCCGGTCGTTGCCGAGCACCGCGACCTCGACCTCGCGCACGCGGTGGCCGCGCTCGACGAGCACCTTGGCGTCGTAGCGGAAGGCGCTCGCGAGGGCGGCTTCGAGGGACCCGCGGTCGCCGGCCTTCGACACGCCGACGGAGCTGCCCATGTTCGCGGGCTTCACGAACACCGGCCAGCCGAAGCGGCGCTCGACCTCGTCGGCGTCGGCGGTCGCGGCGCGGCCCTCGCGCGCGCGCACGACGAAGCCGTCGACCACGGGCAGGCCCTCGCTGCGCAGGAGCCGCTTGGCCACGTCCTTGTCCATCCCCGCGCTCGAACCGAGCACGCCGCTGCCGACGTAGGGGAGGCCCGCCATCTCCAACAGCCCCTGGATGGTGCCGTCCTCGCCGTAGGTGCCGTGCAGCACCGGGAAGACCACGTCGACCGCGCCCGCGCTCGCGCCCGAGGGCGTCACCACCAGGGCCGACCCCTCGTCGCCGGGAGCGACGCTCACCCGCGGGGCCGCGCCGTCGAGCGCTAGCACCGGCCCGGGCGCGTCGAGGAGCGAGCGCGCGGCCTCCTGCAGGTGCCAGCGCCCGTCGTGGTCGATGCCGACGAGCACGGGCTCGTAGCGGTCCCGGTCGAGGGCGTCGACGATGGAGCGGGCCGAGCGAAGCGAGACCTCGTGCTCGCCTGATCGACCGCCGAAGATGATCCCGACGCGCAGCTTGCGGGGCATTTGCCCCCGCGGGTACCACCGCCTCGGGGAGCGACGGTAGTTCTCAGCGCTTGATGCCGACGAGCTGCCCGTCGGGGGTCGGGATCACCACCGTGTCGAAGCGCTCCGCCGCCTCGGCGTGGAACCTCCGCATCGCCGCAGCGTCGGCGCCCTCTTCGAGCAATCGTCCGAAGTAGAAGACGTTGTCGCCGATGAGCATCCCCCCTCGTCGGAGGTTCTCCGCGGCCCAGCGGCCGTAGCCGTCGTAGTTGCCCTTGTCGGCGTCGATGAACACCGCGTCGAAGGGCCCCTCGGCCGCCAGCGTCGGGAGCACCTCGAGGCCCGCGCCCACCCTCACCTCGGCGCGGTCGGCCACGCCCGCGGCGGCGAGGTTGGCCCGGGCGACCTCGGCGTGCTCGGGGGAGGACTCCACGCTGAAGACCTTTCCGTCGGCGGGGAGCGCCCTCGCGATGTGGATGGTCGAGTAGCCCGCGAGGGTGCCCACCTCGACGACCCGGCGCGCGCCCAGGAGTCGTAGGAGCAGACCGAGCATCGCGCCCTCGGCGGGGCCCACCATCACCGCGGGCATGCCGTGCTTCGCGGGGGCGTCGAAGGCCGCGCGCAGGGCCGCGTCGTCGCGGCGGTGCACCCCCTCGAGCCAGTGGAGGATCTCTGGCGTGTGGTACGCGGCGCCCTCGCGTGAGTCGTTGTCGGCCATCGGGTGGGTTCAGCCTCCGTCGGCGCGCGCCTCGACGGGCGCCGGCGCTCGGGGTTCGGGGGGCGGCATCGACGGGTCTTCGTCGTGCGAGAGGAGCGTGGGCGGCACCTTGCGCGTGATGAGCCGCGCGCCCCGGCTGAGGAACACGTAGGACCACGCCCACTGGAGCAGCACGAACACCCGGTTGCGGAAATCGATGATCGCGATGAGGTGCACGACCAGCCACATGAGCCACGCGAAGAAGCCCGAGAACTGCGCGTCGCCCACCCAGGCCACCGCGGCGTTGCGGCCGATCACCGCCATCGAGCCGAGGTCCCTGTAGCGGAAGGGCAGCGGGGCCTCGCCGTCGATCGCGCGGCGGATGTTCTTCGCGGCGTGCTCTCCGCCCTGCAGCGCGCCCTGCGCGACGCCGGGCACGGGCTTGCCGTCGAGGCTGAGCGCCGCGAGGTCGCCGACCACGAAGACCTCGGGGTGCTCGGGGATCGCGAGGGTCGGCTCGACCTGCACCCTCCCCACGCGGTCGAGGGGCGCGCCCAGGGTGCGGGCGAGGGGGGAGCCCGCCACCCCCGCGGCCCACACCACCGTGCGGGCCTTGATGCGCTCGTCGCCCACGCGCACCTCGTCGTCGTCGATGTAGGTCACGCGCGCTCCGAGGCGGACCTCGACGCCGCGCTTGTTCAGCCGCTCGAGCGCCGCGGCGGAGAGCTCGGGGGTGTAGGTCGGGAGCACCCGGTCGACGCCCTCGACGAGGATGACCCTCGCCTCGCCGGGGTCGATGCTCCTGAAGTTCTCGCGCATGCCCTTGCGAGCGATCTCGGCCATCGCGCCGGCCATCTCGACGCCGGTGGGCCCCGCGCCGATGACGACGAAGGTGAGCCACGCGCGGCGGCGCGTCGGGTCGGTCTCGCGCTCGGCGGCCTCGAAGGCGAGGAGGAAGCGCTGGCGGATGTCGACCGCGTCTTCGATGGATTTCAGCCCCGGCGCGAAGGGCGCCCACGCGTCGTTGCCGAAGTACGAGTGCGTCGCTCCGGTCGCGATGATCAGGTAGTCGTAGTCGAGCGCGCCGTCGACGAGGTGCAGGCGCCTCGCGGCGACGTCGACGCGGGTGGCCTCGGCGAGGAGCACCGTGACGTTGCGCTGGCGACGCAGGATGTGGCGGATCGGCGACGCGATCTCGCTCGGGTTCAGCGCGGCGGTCGCGACCTGGTAGAGGAGCGGCTGGAAGAGGTGGTGGTTCTGTCGGTCGACGAGGGTGACGCGCACCGGCGCCGAGGCGAGCGCGCGCGCCGCCTTCAGCCCGCCGAAGCCCCCGCCGACGATGACGACGTGCGGCGTGCTCATGGAGTCTCGCGGCGACTGTAGGAGTTCGGGGGCCGTTCGCACAGGGCCTTGGATGGATGTAGCGTCGCCCGCGATGCCCCGACCCGAGGTCGCCCCGGTGTACCGCGAGGCGCTGCGACTGTGCCGCCCCTACGTCGTCGCGCCCCGCGCCCACTGGCAGTGGCTCGACCTCGCGCCGCTGGGGATCGCGGTGCCCGACTCGCTCCGCATCGACCCGACGCGCTTGTCGGCGCAGCGCTTCTTGACGTGGATCGAGCGCCTCGACGCGCAGACCTTCGGCCCGCAGGCGATGGCGATGGAGCGCTGGGTCTTCTACGACTGCGCCGAGTGGCCGAGCGCCCTCTTCGGCTTCGCGGCGCGCCCCGCCGACGTCTCGCCCTCGCTGCGCGAGCGCTTCGAGGTCGGGCCGCAGGAGAAGGTCTGGGTGCCGCTCTCGCTCCACGTCGCGATCCCCACCGTCGCGCCCGGGGAGTTCTTCGAGCACAACGTGGGCTCCGTGGGCTCCGAGGCAGGGCTGAAGGGCCTGGGCACCTTCACCAAGGCCGTGGGCTGCGCGCTCCTGCGCGCGAAGACCCTCGTCGGCGCCGCGCAGTGGAAGGGCCAGGCCCTGCACATGCACCAGCGCTTCGGCCCGCTGGAGCTCCTGACGGCCTTCACGCCCGCGCACTCGTACCCGAAGACCCTGACCTACCGCCACGACACCTCGCGCGCGACGCTCCAGCGGGTGATCTCCGACGCGCCGTCGGTGGAGGTCGCGCACACGCACCACGTCCGCGTCGACGACGCGGGGCTCACGGGGCTGCAGCGGCGCATCGAGCGCGGCGCGCGGTGCACCCTCGCGGGGCCGCTGGTCGAGAGGCCGCGGGGCTTGTACGCGCCGGTGCGGGTCGAGGCGGCGACGAAGGAGGTCGGGGCGTGAAGGCGAGGGCGATCATCGCGGCGGCGCTGCTCGCGGGCTGCGGCGCGCGCACGGGCCTGCGAGACCGGGACGCGGCGCCGGTCATCGACGCCGGCGTCGACGCGTTCGACGCGCCCGACATCGACGCGGACGTCGTCGACGTCGTCGAGCCCGTCGATGTCGTCGACGTCTTCGACGCGCCCGACGTCCCTGACGCCCCCGATGTCCCTGACGTGGTGGACGTCGTCGACGTTCCCGACGTCACCGATGCCCCCGATGTCCCCGACGTGAGGGACGTCCCCGACGTCGGCGACGCGTGCGTGCCTGTGCCCGACAACTGCGGCCCGGCGGAGCGCTGCGGCAACGGCCTCGACGACGACTGCGACGGCCAGGTCGACGAGGGCTGCGCGTGCGTGCCCGGCGCGGTGCAGCCCTGCTTCATCGGCCAGCCCGGTCGTCGCAACGTCGGCGCGTGCCGAGACGGCGTGCAGCGCTGCGTAGGCGTGGGGCAGTGGGGCGCCTGCACGGGCGGTATCGGCCCTTCGCCCGAGGTCTGCAACGGCGTCGACGACACCTGCACCGGCTGCCTCGAGGAGCGCGACTGCCCCATCGTGTGCCCCTCCCCGGGCGACCCCCGCGTGCCCGACGGCGCGCCCTTCGCTGACTATCCCCTCCGCGGGGCGCTGTTCTTCCCCGGCGCCGCCCGGGCGTGGCGGTGGACGGTGCAGGGCGGCCCCTGCGACGCGATCATCGCGCAGCGCAGCTTCACCCTCGCCGGCGCGGGCGCCCGCGACGCGGTCTTCCACCCGACGCTCTCGGGCGACTACACGGTGACCCTCGCGGTCGACACGATCGACGGCCGCACGCTCTCGTGCACCTTCGTCGTCCACATCGCCGGCCCTGGCCTGCGCATCGAGCTCTGCTGGGACCGCTCCGACGACGTCGACGTCGACCTCTACGTGCACGGCCCCGTCGGCGGCCCCGCGCCGTGGTGGCCGGCCGTCGGCGCCGCGCTCCCCAACCTCGACGTGTGCTCCTGGGCCAACTGCGAGGCCGTCATCCGCGGCAACTTCGACGACGGCGGGCTCGTGCCGAGGCTCTCCTGGGGCTACGCGAACTCCCCGCTGGAGAACTGCCGCAACGGCCCCCACGGCGACGAGTGGGCGGCGCTCGGCTTCTGCGCCAACCCCAGGCTCGACATCGACAACAACCTCTCGAAGATCAGCGGCACCGCGGAGAACGTGAACGTCGACGCCCCCCGCGACGGAGACCGCTTCAGGGTCATGGCCCACAACTTCACCGGCGCGCTCACCCGACCCGTGGTCAACGTCTACTGCGGCGGCAGGCTCCGGGGCACCTACGGCGCGGCCCCCGACCTCGTGCCCGCCTTCGCCGCTCCCGGTGGACATGGCCGCGGCGCGATCTGGCGCGCGGTCGACGTCGTGACCCGCGTCGACGCGAGCGGTCGCACCGACTGCGAGCTCACCCCGCTGCACCCGCCCAGGGCGACCGAGGGCTACTGGGTCAGCGTCGACGAATTCTCGTTTTGACCACCGCCGCGGACAACTCCCCGCGGCCCGTACTTTCGGGCCGAGACGCGGCCGTGATAGCGTGACCCTCGGATGAGGAGCAGCCACCAGGGAAACGCCCGCAACACCCTCGTGGGCACCAGCGTCGGCCGCTACGACATCGTGGCCGAGATCGGCACCGGGGGTATGGCCTCGGTCTATCTCGCGCGCTCCCGCGGCAGCGCGGGCTTCCGTCGCCTCGTGGCGATCAAGGTGATGCACCCGCACCTGTCGCAGGACGAGCAGTTCGTCGAGATGTTCCTCGACGAGGCGCGGGTCGCCGCGACGATCCACCACCCGAACGTCGTGCCGATCATCGACGTGGGCGTCGACGACGGGCTGACCTTCCTGGTGATGGACTACGTCGAGGGCGACTCCCTCGCCTCGGTCGAGAAGGTCGCCGTCTCGCTCCGCCGCCGCATCCCCCTCGGCATCACCCTCCGCGTCGTGCTCGACTCCCTCGCGGGGCTGCACTCCGCCCACGAGCTCCGCGGCCTCGACGGCCAGCACCTCAAGATCATCCACCGCGACGTCTCCCCGCAGAACATCGTGATCGGCGTCGACGGCACCTCGCGCATCGTCGACTTCGGCATCGCCAAGGCCGAGAGCCGCTCGACCCAGACCAAGGTCGGGATGATCAAGGGCAAGCTGAACTTCATGGCCCCCGAGCAGCTGAAGGCCGGCGCCCTCGACCGACGCGTCGACGTGTTCGGCATGGGCGTCACGCTCTGGGAGGCCGTCACCCTGCGCCGCCTCTACGCCGGCGAGAACGACTTCGAGACCGCCCGCCGCATCCTCTCGGGGGAGTACCCCCCGCTGGTCGACTTCGACCCGCGCCTGCCCCCTGCCCTCGACGAGGTCTGCCGCCGCGCGCTGCGGCCCGACCCCGACGAGCGCTACGCGAGCGCCGAGGCCTTCGCCGAGGCCATCGAGGACCAGCTCGGCCAGCACATCGCGTCGCACCGCGACGTCGCGGGCTTCATCTCCGGCGTCGCGATGCCCAAGCTCGAGCGCGAGCGAAAGGCCATGCGCGACAGCGTCGCGACCAACGACGACCCAGACCCCCTCTCGTCGACGGTCGTCGAGTCGGCGCCCGCGATCTTCTCCTCGAGCGCGCCCGCCTCGGTGCTCCCCAACACCGGCGCGCCCCGGGTGATGCGCGACGAGTCAGGCACGCGCAAGAGCTCCAGGCTGCGTCCGCCGACGCTGGCGCGCATGGCCTTTCGCTCGCGCTCGAGCTTGGG
>JAEYZO010000588.1 GCA_023428035.1 Pseudomonadota bacterium
CCACCACGCGCGGGAGGCGCTCGAAGGGCGTGGCCTCGGGCGAGCGCGAGGGGGCCACGTCGATGACCCGGACGGTGGTGCGCTCGCGGTAGTCAGCGACGCCGAAGACCGCCGTGAGGGTGGTGAGCGCGGCGACGGCGGCCACGATGCCCGCGGAGCGCAGGAGGCGCGCCCGCGCGCGGCGGCGCACCACGGCGCGCACCATCGAGAGCACTCGGGCGTTGCCCGGGTCGAGCGCGAGGGCGCGGTTGAAGTAGCCCATCGCCGCGGGGAGGTCTCCCTCGCGGCGCGCGACCTGCCCGAGCACCGGGAGCCGATCGACGAGGCGCGCGCGCAGGGCCGCCGCGGTGCCCTCGGGGTTGCGGAGCCAGCGCTCGAGCTCCTTCTCGGGCTGGTCCCACCCCGCGTCGGCGAGGAAGTCGACGAGGTCTCGGCGCAGCGCGGCGGCGTTGGGGTAGCGGGCCTCGGGCTCGCGGGCCATGGCCTTCTGCACGATGGCCGCGAAGCGGTGGCCCACCGCGGGTCGCGCGCGCAGCGGGTCGGCGTACTCGCCGTCGAGGATGCGCCGCAAGAGCGCGTGCGGCGTGGGCCCGTCGAAGGGGAGCTTTCCCACCGCGAGGAGGTACAGCACGGTGCCCGCGGCGAAGATGTCGGTGCGCGCGTCGACGGCGACGCCCTCGATCTGCTCCGGCGCCATGTGCGCGGGCGAGCCGAGCACCTGCCCCGTGGCGGTCATCTCCCGCGCGTCGGCGACGTGGGCGATGCCGAAGTCGGTGAGCTTGAGCGTGCGGCCCTCGCTCAGCATGAGGTTGTCGGGCTTCACGTCGCGGTGCACCACGCCCTGGCGGTGCGCGCAGGTGAGGGCGTCGCAGAGCACGACCCCGATGGCCGCGGCGACCTCGGCGGGCATGTCGGGGTGCTCGGTGACGAACGCGCGCAGGGTGGGCCCGTCGAGGAGCTCGGTGACCAGGTACGACTGCTTCTCGTCGGCGCTGGAGAACTCGTAGACCTCGACGATGTTCGGGTGCCGCAGCCGCGCCGCGGCGCGGGCCTCGCGCTCGAAGCGCGCGCGGCACTCGGGGTCCTTCGCGAGGTGCGGGTGCAGGACCTTGATGGCCACGGCGCGGTCGAGGTCGGGGTCGCTCGCGCGGTAGACCACGGCCATCCCGCCCTGCCCCAGCTCCCCGTGCACGTCGTACTTGCCGATGCGCTTGACGTCGGTCTCGTCCACGCGCTGCACCGCGGCGGGATGGTAGTGCAACGCACCTCGGGTGTCAGCGGCCGACACGGTTGTGTTAGACCCTGCGACCGCGTGTTCATGAGTCCCGACCCGAGCGGCGCGACGTCGCGGCGGCGGTTCCGGCCCGCGTGGCTCGGCCGCGTCGCCTACGCCGAGGCCCACGCCCTCCAGCGCTCGCTGGTCGAGCGGCGCATGGCGGGAGACATCGGCGACGCGCTGTTGTTGTTGGAGCACCCCGCGGTGCTGACCCTCGGCCGCGGCGCGAAGGGGGCGAACCTCCTCGCGGCCCCCGAGGCCCTGGCGGCGGTGGGGGTCGATGTCGTCGAGACCGAGCGCGGCGGAGACGTGACCTACCACGGCCCGGGGCAGCTCGTGGCCTACCCCGTCTTCAGCCTCTCGCCCGACCGCGAAGACGTGCGCCGCTACGTGAAGGACCTCGTGCGGGTGATGTCTCTCCTGTGCGCCGACCACGGGGTCGGTGCCGGAGGCCGCGACGACCTCATCGGCGCGTGGGTCGACCTCGACGCGAGGGGCGAGTGGCCCGGGGCCGAGAGGGCCTCGCGGCCCGCGAAGGTCGGCGCGATCGGGGTGAAGATCTCGCGCTGGGTCACCATGCACGGCTTCGCGCTCAACGTGAGCACGCGGCTCGAGGACTTCGGGATGATCGTCCCCTGCGGGATCAGGGAGTACCCGGTGACCTCGCTCGCGGCGCTGGGGGTCGACCCGGTCCCCACGGTGGAGTCCCTCGCGCGGCGCGCGGTGGAGCACTTCGCGACGGTCTTCGACGCCGATCCCGCGCCGTTGGAGACGTCACCGCCGTGAGCCTCGCGCGCGTCGTGGGGGTGGGAGCGGTCGCGGCCCTGGTCGGGTGTCGAGACCCCGAGCCTCCTCCGGGGCAGAGGCCCTCGGCGCGCGACGCCGCGACGCGCAGGGAGCCTCCGCCGCCCACGGTGCCCGCGCTCGCCCCGCCGCCCCCCGACGCGGTGCCCGTGGGGTGGGACCTCGCGCCCATCGACGACGGCAACGGCGGGAGCGACACGACCTGGCTGGTGCTGAGCGCTCGGCCGAGCTCCCCCTCGCCGCCGCGGGAGCTCATCAACGTGGGGCCCCGCGGGCGATGCTCGGAGCTCGACCCCCACGTGCTGAGACCGCGCGCGGGCGCCCGGGGAGCGCCCATCCGAGCGCTCCTCACGGTGCGCTGCGAGCTCCCCGAGCGGGGGGATTTCTCCCTCGCGCAGACCTCTCCGGGTCGCTGGGAGGTGCTGCGCTCGGGCTGCGCCGACGGCTTCTACCCCTGCCCCCCCGGCGCGGCGCCGGACGAGATCGTGGCCCGCGCCCCCGTCGACACCACGGGCCTGCGCGCGCT
>JAEYZO010000642.1 GCA_023428035.1 Pseudomonadota bacterium
CCTCGGGGGCGTGCAGCTCTACAACGTCCTCGCCCCGCTGGAGCACCTCTTCGAGCGGGGCCGCGGCGAGGTGCGCGCGGCCCCCCTCAAGGCCGCCCGCCCGCTCTTCTTCAAGCGCACCTTCACCCTCATCTTCCGCGGCGTCGCCGACCCCGACGTCGCCGTGCGCGGCGCCGCCATGGAGGCCATCGCGCAGCTCCACTTCGTGCACGCCTTCGACCCCCTCCAGCGCCTGCACCGCGACTCCATCGACCTCGCGGTGCGCTCCGCGGCCCTGGGCTCCATCGGCCGCATCACCTCCCGCGAGGCGGTGGAGTACCTCCTCGGCGTGCTCGTGCACGGCAGCGCCGACGAGCGCCAGCAGGCCGCCGACCTCCTCGCGCGCTCCGAGGCCGCAGAGACCTCCGAGGCCCTCAAAGACGCCATGTCCCGCGAGGGCCCCGAGATCGCCCAGCTCATCATGAACATCCTCCGCCGGAGGAACCGTTGACCGAGGCCCCGCGCTGCCCCCGCTGCGGCGGCGCGATGGCCGCCTCCCCCGAGCTCGGCGCCCTGCGCTGTGGCGCCTGTGAGTCCCTCTGGTTCCCGAAGGGCGCGCTGGCCTCTCTCCTCGCGACGCCCGAAGACCTCCTCGACCCGCCCCGCGCGACCTTCACCCCCGCGGTGAACCCCAGGGCCCGCGCCTGCCCCACCGACGTCACGGTCTGCCTCGAGCCCGTGCCCTACGCCCTCGGCCCCGCGCCCGAGGTCGAGCGCTGCCCCTACTGCGAGGGCCTGCTCACCGACGCGACCGCCCTCGCCCGGATGCGCGTCGCCGCCCGCGCCCGACACCGCGCTGACACCGCCCGCCAGGCGACGCGAGCTTCCGCGGACGAGGCCCCGCCCCACGCGCCCACCCTCAACGGCGTCGCCCTGCGCGACCCCGACGCGCCCCCCTCGCAGGACCTCTCGCTCAAGGTGACCCTCGCGACGCTCCCCGCGGCGCTGCTCCTGGGCCTCCTCGCGCGCCCCCTCGCTCTGCCTCTGATCTTCGCCCAGTGGGTGCGGCTGCTCTTTCACGAGCTCGGCCACGCCGTGGCGGCCTGGTGTTGCTCGTGGAAGGCGCTGCCCCTCCCCATCGGGCTGACCCTGGTGTTCCCGGGGAGGTCCATCGTGGTGTTCATCGCCCTCCTCGCGGCCTCGGGGGCGGTGGTCTACCTCGGGAGGAGGTACCGCTCCCCGGCGATGGTGGCGGGCGCGGCGGTCTTCGCGTCGGCGCTGGTCTTCACCACGTGGTTCGTGCCCGAACGGTCGCAGTACGAGCTGGTGAGCTTCGCGGGCTGCGCGGGGGAGTTCGTCGTCGCGACGCTCTGCGTGGCGCTCTTCTACGCGCGCCTCCCGCCGAAGCTCCGGTGGGACTTCTGGCGCTGGCCGGTGCTCGCCCTCGGGGCGATGGTGCTGGTCGAAGACACCCGCTACTGGCACGAGGTGGCCGCCGACTGGCAGCGCATCCCCTGGGGCGGGCTCTACGACGACGACGGCGACATGACGAAGCTCCGCGACGAGCACGGGTGGAACGAGCTGAAGATCACCTCGCGGTACCTCCTCCTGGGCAAGCTGGGCCTCGCGGTGAGCGCCGCCGCGTGGGGGATCGCCGTGTTGCGAGCGCGGGCGCGGGAACGGGCGAGCGCCCCCTCGTAGCGCCGCCGCGGTTGCCTGTAGGATGCGCGCTCCATGCGCCTTCGACACCTCGCCCTCGCCTTCGGGCTCACCGCACCGCTCCTCGTCGCCGACGCGCGCACCGCGCACGCGATCTGGCCCCCGACGCCGGAGATGACCGCTGACGACGTCGCGCGGCGAGAGAACCAGCCCAACGACCCGGGCTACGAGGGCCAGTGGGAGCACTGGTCGTGGATCCCGGGGGCGAACCTGACCTTCCCGGGCTTCAGGGTCGACGAGGTGCGCCTCGGGGCGGGCAACAACACCGACCGCGCGTGGGCCCTCTCGGTGGGCGACCCCCGGGTGATGCTCGCCGTGCTCGACTCGGGCATCAACTGGGACAACACCGACATCGTCAACAAGGTCGCGCTCAACACGGCCGAGCTCCCGATGCCCATGGGGGCGACCAGCTACGACGCCAACGACGACGGCGTGGTGAACATCCAGGACTACGCGCGCGACCCGCGGCTCACCTGCGGCACCGGCGACGTGATGGCGCGCGACCCCTTGCAGTGCCGGGGCTCCGACGGGATGCCCAACGACCCGAACCGCAACGGCATCCTCGACGCGGGGGACCTCATCCGGGTGTTCTCAGACGGCACCGACGCCGACAACAACGGCTACGTCGACGACATCGCCGGGTGGGACTTCTTCCAGGACGACAACGACCCCGCCGACGCGACGCGCTTCGGCCACGGCACCGGCGAGATGCGCTGGTCCGCCGCGGAGACCAACAACGGCGTCGGCGACGCCGGCGACTGCCCGCGCTGCATGGTGATCCCCTTGCGGGTCGCCGACAGCTTCATCGGCGAGGTCAACGACTTCGCCCAGGCCGTCGTGTACTCCACCGACCGCGGCGCGCAGGTGGTGCAGGAGGCCCTCGGCACCCTCGACAACACCACCTACGCGATGCAGGCGATCGACTACGCCTACAGCCACAACGTGGCCGTGATCGCCAGCGCGGCCGACGAGAACTCGCGGCACCACAACGTGCCCGGCACCAACAACCACACCCTCTACGTCCACGCGATCCGCTACGACGGCGAGAACATCACCCGCAGCTCGACCTTCCTCAACTTCAACAACTGCACGAACTACGGCGCGCAGCTCCAGCTCTCGGTCTCGGGCACCGGCTGCTCCTCCGAGGCCACCGGGCACACCGCCGGCCACGCGGGGCTGCTCTACTCCCTCGCCCTCTCGCGCAACCTCTCCCCCGCCCTCTCCGCCGAGGAGGTCTACCAGCTCCTCCAGCGGACCACCGACGACATCAACATCCCCGAGAGCCAGCCGAGCCACCCCAACCACGACAACACCAAGTACCCCTCGCTCCCGGGCTGGGACCAGCGCTTCGGCTACGGCCGCACCAACGCCCGCCGCGCCCTCGAGTGGCTCCGCGACGGAAAGGTCCCCCCCGAGGTCTCGATCACCTCGCCTCGCTGGTTCACCGTGCTCAACCCCGCGCGCGAGAGCGACCGGGTGCTCCGCATCGAGGGCCGCATCGCCGCGCGCCGCGCGCCGCGCTTCGACTACACCGTCGAGTGGGCCCCCGGCGTCGAGCCCGCCGACTCCGCCTGGCGCACCCTCCGCGAGGAGCGCAACGTCACCGCCGCGGTCACCGACCGCCTCGCCGAGCTCGACCTCAGCGCCGTCACCATCGACAACCCCGGCGAGGTCGAGAACCGCTACACCATCACCGTGCGCGTGAGGGTCGTCGCCCACTACGACGCCCCCATCGGCGACGTCCCCGGCGAGGCCCGCCGCGCCTTCGCCGTGCACCGCGACCAGACCGTGCTCCCGGGCTTTCCGATCAACGTAGGAGCCTCGGGCGAGAGCTCCGCGCGCCTCGCCGACCTCGACGGCGACGGCACCCGCGACATCATCTACGCCACCGCCGACGGGGTCATCCACGCCCTCAGGGGCGACGGCACCCCCCTCACCGGCTGGCCCGCGCACACCGACCCGCAGTACGGCATGCGCGCCACCGACGCCACGCACTACACCAACAGCGCGGCCTACCGCGGCACGACCCCCGCCATCGACGCCTCGCGCGTCTACGACCCCGTCATCGCCTCGCCCGGCGTCGCCGACCTCGACGGCGACGGCACCCCCGAGGTCGTGGTCGCGAGCTACCACGGCACCGTCTACGCCTTCAACCACGACGGCACGCCCTACGGCCACGGGTTCCCCTACGCGCTGCCCGACGTGACCAGCGAGATGACCTCTCCGTCGCGCATCCTCCAGCGCGGCATCTTCGGCTCCCCCGTGCTCTACGACCTCGACCGGGACGACCGCCCCGAGGTCATCTTCGGCGCCTTCGACGGCAACCTCTACGCCCTCGACGGCGTCACCGGGCAGATGCAACCCGGCTTCCCCGTGCTCATCCACTTCCCCGAGGAGGGCACGGAGTACAACAGGGTCTTCGGCAACGTGGGCGTCGGCAACTTCGACGGCGACAACGTCCCCGACCTGGTGGTCGTCTCGAACGAGAAGCTCCGCGGAGACAACAACTCCGGCGCGATCTACCTCGTGCACGGCGACGGCAACAACCACTCCGGCGGCGCCTACCACCGCAACTGGCCGCTCGCGTTCACCTCCTTCAACTTCTTCCCCCTCGTGGGCGAAGGCATCTCCGGCGCGCCCGCCATCGCCGACATCGACGGCGACGGCCGCGACGAGGTCGCCATCACCGGCAACGCGCTGCCCACCATCGTGCTCGCGCGCGGCGCGCAGCCCGACGGCCTCGGTCGTCGCCCCGCGGCGAACACCCTCGCCAACGTCGCCCTCATCCGCAGCGCCCAGCGCGGCCTGCTCTCGAACTACCAGTCGACCATCGTCTCCTTCGCCAACGTGTTCTCCCTCGGCGCCTTCGGAGACCTCAACGGCGACGGCCGCCCTGACTTCGTCACCACGGGCTCGGAGCTCGCCCTCGCGATCAACCTCGCCGGCGGCGGCCGCGCGCGGCCCTTCTCGCACCTCGTCGGCGCGTGGGACGGCACCACGGGCAACGTCTTCCCTGGCTTTCCCCGCGTGATCGAGGACTACACCTTCTTCATGAACTCTTCGATCGCCGACGTGGGCGGCGACCCCTACCCCGAGGTGATCATGGGCACCGCGGGGTACTACCTCCACGCCTACGACGCCTGCGGCCGCGAGCCCGAGGGCTGGCCGAAGTTCACGGGCCAATGGATCATCCCCTCGCCCGCCATCGGTGACGTCAACGGCGACCACACCCTCGACATCGTCTCGGGCACCCGCGGCGGCTGGCTCTGGGCCTGGCGCGCGGGCGGCGACGACCGCTCGAGCTCCATCCAGTGGGAGGGCTACCGCCACGACAACCAGAACACCGGCAACTACGGCACGCCCCTCACCCAGGGCGTTCGCTCCGTGGGCGACGCGGGGGTGCTCCAGTGCCCCGTGCCCGTCGAGCCCGACGCGGGCTCCGCCGACGACGCTGGCTCCACCGACGACGCGAGCGTCACCGCCGACGCTGGCTCCTCCACCCCCGACGCGGGCGCCGGGCCTCAGCCCGCGGCCTCGGGCGGCGGCTGCGACTGCCA
>JAEYZO010000008.1 GCA_023428035.1 Pseudomonadota bacterium
CAGCACATCCTCACCACCCCCACGGGCTTTCAGTTCCTCCGGATCATCTCCCAGGCGAGCGCCGACACCACCCTGATGGTCCGCAGCACCATGGGCACCTGGTGCGCCGACGACACCTACGGCTTCAACCCCGGCGTCGACCTCAACAGCCTCCCCCCGGGCCGCTACGACATCTACGTCGGCACCTACTCCGCGGGCCGCAGCGTCCCCTACCAGCTCATGATCTCCGAGCTGACCTCCACGCGCCCCTCGGGCGGCACCGACATCGACAACGGCCAGCGCCCGATGCCCATGCCCCGGCAGCCGCAGCACACCCTCGGCGCCCTGAACTTCCGCGCGCCCCCCATCGTCCGCGCGCGCATCATGGTCGGCCCGAGCTTCATGTCCCGCTCGGTGCGCGGCCGCAACGGCGGCGACGTGCCCTCCTCG
Organism: Pseudomonadota bacterium; assembly: GCA_023428035.1. Taxonomy (GTDB): domain Bacteria; phylum Myxococcota_A; class Polyangia; order Polyangiales; genus JAEYZO01. The sequence goes on from JAEYZO010000008.1 coordinate 430, forward strand.
GGCATCCGCGGCGAGGGCATCTGCCGCGGGTTCTTCCGCGAGGAGCCCAACCACGTGATGTTCGTGACCAGCCCGCAGCAGTTCATGCGCGTCTTCGCCGTGAGCGCCGCCGACTCCACCCTGGTCATCCGCCGCCCCGACGGCACCGTGATCTGCAACGACGACACCTACAACCTCAACCCCGCGGTCGAGGGCGCGTTCCAGCCGGGCATGTACCAGATCTGGGTGGGCACCTACCGCGAGAACGAGTCGCGCCCCTACCAGCTCACGGTCACCGTCGACCCCGGCAACCACCCCTAGCGCGGCGCGTCTCTCCGCGCGCACGCGCGGCGCCGTTCGTGGCATCGTCTCGGCGTCGATGCCCCGCCTCCTTCGCTTCGTCTCCCTCGCGCTCCCCCTCGCCTCCGCGAGCGCCGCCTACGCGCAGCCGGCGGTGCGCGACCTCCACCCGCGCCTCTGGATCGTCGGCGACGGCCGCCGCGGCCCCTCGCCCGGCGTGATCCGCGACCGCTGCTCGAACGGCGCCTCGGCCTGGGCTCGCGCGTGTCGCACCGCCACGCCCGTGCCCTCGACGACGACGAACAACCCCGTGCCCGGGTCGGAGCACACCCTGCTCAACCTCGCCCTGCGGCACCTGCTCTACCGCGAGCCGTCGGTGCTCGCGCTGGTGCGCCAGCAGCTCCCGACGCTCACCGCCCTCTCAGCGGGCGGAGACGACGACGCGCAGGTGCTCTCGAACGCGGCCCGCGCGCGCGCCGCGGCGGTGGCCTACGACTGGCTCTACAACGACCTCCAGCCGTCGGACCGCGCCGCCTTCGAAGAGGCCCTGCGCCGTTACGGCGACTGGTACATGGAGCACGAACCCAGGGACGTCTTCGCCGCGGAGTCGTACGTGCACGCGGGCGTGCTCGGGCTGATCGGGCTCGCGATGGCCGACCCCGCCGCCGACGCGGGGGCCTCGGCGTCGCGCTACCTCGCCTACGCCGACCGGCGGTGGAAGACCGAGCTCTTCCCCGCGCTCGCGTACGCCGGGAGCTGGTGGCACGAGGGGCCCTACGCCTTCACCCACCACGTCGCCCGCAGCGCGCTCTACCTCGCCTCGGCGTGGACCACCGCCACCAGCGAGGACCTCTTCGCCTACGCGCGCGGCAACGGAGACTTCTTCTCCGCGTGGCCGACCTACCTCTCGTACGCGCTCCGGCCCGACTTCCGCTACGCGCCCTTCGGCGACGCGACGGAGTCTCAGCTCGACAGCGCCCGCACCCTGCGCCCCGTGGCCGACATGCTCGCCTGGGGCACGGGCTCGACGACCGCTCACGCCCTGGCGGAAGAGGCCACGCGGAGGCTCCCCGCGGGCCGTGACTTCAACGGCCCCGAGGCGTGGCAGCAGGTGATCTTCTACAGCCCCGAGCGCCCCGCGCGACCGAGCCGCGTCGACCTGCCCACCGCCGCGCACCTCTCGCCCACCGCCCAGGACGTCGTCGTGATGCGCTCGGGCTGGGACGACCCCGACGCGACCTGGGTGTCCCTCTCCTGCGGCGACTGGTTCTCTCGCCGGCAGCACCTCGAGGCCGGCGGCGTGATGATCTACCGCCGCACCGCGCTCGCCGTGCAGACCGGCACCCTCGACGGCTTCGAGAGCGCCCACTGGCTCAACTGGTACGCGCAGCGCAGCGCCCACGCGAACGTCGTCACGGTGCGCCGGCCCGGGGAGCTCTTCCCCAACGCCCGGATGCTCCCGACGGTGAACGACGGCGGGCAGCGCTCGATCAACTACGCCGGCGGCGGGCGGCGCAGCGTGGCCGAGTACCGCGCGAACCTCACCATGGGCGCGCAGTACGAGACCGCGGGGGTCACCGCCTTCGAGACCTCGCGCTACCACGACTACGCCGCCTGCGACGCGACCCGCGCGTACAACTCCGAGTCCTTCGCGACCGACGGCAACGTCGCGAAGCTGCGCGAGGTCACGCGGCAGGTGGTCTTCCTGCGGCCCGAGCTGGTGGTGATCTTCGACCGCGTCGAGGCCACCGACCCGAGCTACGAGACGCGCTTCGTCATGCACGCGCTCGCGCGGCCCCTCCTGCCCAGCCCCGACACCTTCACCGTCGACCGCGGGATGGCCCGCCTCCTCGGCCGCACGCTCCTCCCCGCGACCACCACCCGCGGCGTCGTCGACGGCTTCACCCTCGACGGGATGGACCTCTCGCCCAACGCCACCGGCGACGAGGTGCGCGGCTCCCGCGTCGAAGTCACCGACCCGGCGCGCGAGGCGAGACACTATTTCCTTCACCTCCTCGACGCGACGACCTCGTCGAGCGCGAGGATGCCCAGCGCCACCCGCGTCGATCAGGGCGACCGCGTAGGCCTGCGCGTCGACGACCCCGGGGGCGAGCGGAGCTACACCGTGCTCTTCGCGCGCACCGGCGCCGCCGCGGGCACCATCTCGGTCGAGAGCGCCCGCGGAGACGCGCTCTACACCGGCACCCTCGGCATGGGCGGCACCTTCTACCCCCCGGTCACCGACGCCGGCGCGCCGCCGCCCCCCGACGCGGGGGAGCCCGAGGACGCGGGCGCGGTCGACGAC
>JAEYZO010000305.1 GCA_023428035.1 Pseudomonadota bacterium
GGTGACGACGCCGGGCGGGGGCGCGGCGGCGACGGTGTGCGCGACGGGGCTGAGCGTGCCGGGCATCACCTCGGTGCGCGGGTGCGTGGGTGACTGCGGCGGCGTGGGCATGGGCATCGCCGCGAGGAGCGTCGGGGCGACGGCCACGGCGGCGCCCGCGGTGGAGGAGAGCAGTGGGGAGAGCTCGGCCCACGCGGCGGCGGCGTTGGAGAAGCGGTTGGCGGGGTCGCGGTCGACGCAGCGGGAGAACCACGCGTCGAAGCCCGCGGGGAGGTTGCGCTCGAGGCCGTACTCCCGCGCGCGCTGCGAGGCGGGCTCGAGGGGCTCGACCAGCACCTCGTTGAAGAGGACCATGAGGTCGATGTCTCCCTGCGCGGCGCGCCAGTAGAAGCGGCCCGTGAGGAGCGTGAAGGTGATGAGGCCGAGGGCCCAGACGTCGGTGGCCGCGGTGAGGGTCGCGCCGAGGCGGGCCTGCTCCGGGGCCATCCACATGGGGCTGCCGATGGGGCGAGAGACCTTCGCGCTGGTGGAGCTCGCGGCGGCGACCTTGGCGATGCCGAAGTCGAGGACCTTCAGCGTGAAGGGCACGCCCTTGCGCCGCGGGTCGGCGACGAAGAGGTTCTCGGGCTTGAGGTCGCGGTGCACGATGCCCTTGGCGTGCGCGCGGGAGAGGGCGTCGCAGAGCTGGTCGAGGAGCTCACGCACCTCGGCGGGGGAGAGGGCCCCGAGGCGGGCGACGCGGGCGCCGAGCTCCTCGCCCTGGAGGAGCTCCATCGCGATCCATGGGGTGTTGGTGCCGGCGTCGATGCCCGCGGCGACGACGTCGACGACGTGGTCGCTGTCGATGGCCGAGCCGATGGTGGCCTCTTGCACGAACTGCGAGCGGGTCTGCGGGTCGCGCACGAACTCCGGGTGGAGGATCTTGAGCGCGCGCTCCTTCTGGGTGGAGCGCTGCCGCACGACGTAGACCGCGCCCATGCCCCCCTGGGCGAGCGGTCGGAGGACGGTGAAGTCTCCGCCGAAGTCCATGCCGGGGGTGAGGCTCACGAGGGGGGTCATCGTGAGGAAGATACCCTCCGAGGCCCTGAGGGTTTTGCGCGATCCCCGAAATGTCAGAAGGCCGACCCGGGGTGAGCCAGGTCGGCCTTCTGTCGCGGTGGAGCTGATCGGGATCGAACCGACGGCCTCTAGAGTGCGATTCTAGCGCTCTCCCAGCTGAGCTACAGCCCCGCGTTGGGGAGGCGCAATCAACACCATCGCGTGGGGGGTGTCAAGCGCGCGGTGAGAGAACTTCGTTGGCCCCGCGGGGCGCGGGGGCGGAGACTGTGGTCGCCACGCAGAGCGTGGCATTGACCGCGTCGCGCGCGCTGGTGTAGCGCCGCCCCCACGAGGTTGAGGTGATGGCCGTGGACTTCTATGACATCGATTCGCTGCTGACCGAGGAGGAGCGCCTGGCGCGCGACAGCGTGCGGGCCTTCGTCGACGAGCGGGTGATGCCCGGCATCTCGGAGCACTACGAGAGGGGCACCTTCCCGACGGAGCTGATCCCTGAGTTCGGGCGGCTGGGCGTGCTGGGGGCGAACCTGCACGGCTACGGCTGCGCGGGCATGGGCGACGTGGCCTACGGCCTGGTGATGCAGGAGCTGGAGCGCTGCGACTCGGGCGTCCGCTCGTTCTGCTCGGTGCAGGGCGCGCTGGTGATGTACCCGCTGTACGCCTACGGCTCCGACGCGCAGAAGGAGGAGTGGCTGCCGAAGCTCGCGCGGGGCGAGGCGGTGGGCTGCTTCGGGCTCACGGAGCCCGACTTCGGCTCGAACCCCGGCGGGATGATCACCCGCGCCGAGCGGACCTCATCGGGCTTCGTGCTCAACGGCACCAAGCGCTGGATCACCAACGGCAACATCGCCGACGTGGCGATCGTGTGGGCGAAGCTCGACGGTCGGGTGCGGGGCTTCGTGGTGCCGACGAACACCCCGGGCTTCACGGCGCAGAAGATCGAGCGGAAGTTCTCGCTCCGCGCGTCGGTGACCTCGGAGCTGATCCTCGAGGACGTCGAGGTGCCCGAGTCGGCGCTGATGCCCGGGGTCGAGGGCCTGAAGGGGCCGCTGGGGTGCCTGACGCAGGCGCGCTACGGCATCGCGTGGGGCGCGATCGGCGCGGCGATGTCGTGCTTCGACTGCGCGGTCGACTACGCCAAGCACAGGAAGCAGTTCTCGCGTCCCATCGCGGGCTACCAGCTCGTGCAGGCGAAGTTCGCCGACATGCTCACGGAGATCACCAAGGCGCAGTTGGTGGCGTGGCGCCTCGGTCGCCTGAAGGAGGCGAAGAAGTTCACCCCCGCGCAGGTGTCGCTCGCCAAGCGGAACAACGTGCACATGGCGCTCGAGGTGGCGCGCAAGTGCCGTGACATCCTCGGCGGCAACGGGATCACCTACGAGTACCCGATCGGGCGCCACCTGATGAACCTCGAGACGGTGATCACCTACGAGGGCACGCACGACATCCACACGCTGGTGCTCGGCCAGGCGGTGACGGGCCTCGCCGCGTACGACGGCTGAGGCGCGGCGGGGCTACTGCTGCGTCCAGCCGGGGCAGTTGGCGAGCTGGGCGGAGTTGAGCGTGAGGCCCACGCCCTCGCGGCAGAGGTCCTGGTCGCGGAGCACGCAGGAGTCTCCGTCTTCGTCGACGAGGCGCAGGTCGTAGCGGCCGCACGACACGCCCGCGAGGGTGACGTGGTTGCCGTTGTGCAGCGTCCCGTGGAGCTGGTCTTCGCCGAAGGCCCCGCCGCCGCCCGCGGGGCTGACGTGCAGGTGAAAGATCGCGAAGCCCGTGTGGTTGTGCACCACGCGGTCTCCGCGGGGGTGGCCTCCGCGCGGGGTGTTCGTCTCGGTGGTGGCGCAGGCCGCGAGCGTCGCCGCGAGCGCGATGAAGAGCGTTGGCTTCGTCACGGTGCTTCTCCCTCGTCGGGCACCTTGCACCAGCGCCGCTCGCGCCCGCAACAGATCGGTCAGCTCGCGGGGTCGAGCGTCATCGACCAGCGCCCCGCGTCGCGCGCGAAGCCCAGGGCGGCGCACGCCGCGTCGGGGGCTCCGTCGTCGAGGGTGAGGCTCTTGGCGCCGAGGGAGCGCGCGAGGCCCTCGGCGTGGCGGGTGAGGGCCGTGGCCACGCCGCGGCGACGGTGCGTCGGGAGCACCGCGAGGTG
>JAEYZO010000594.1 GCA_023428035.1 Pseudomonadota bacterium
GCCCTCGGGGGAGTCGGGCCGGCCCACGCCGCCGCTGCCGCTCACGGCGCGGCGCAAGCTGCCGAGGGCGCCGTTCCAGACGCCGGTGAGGATGGTCGCCCACGGCGGCGCCCTCGACGGCCGCACCGAGGACATCTCCGAGGGGGGGCTCCTGGTGCTCGCGCCGCAGGAGCTCACGGTGGGCGAGTCGGTGCAGGTCCGCTTCGCGCTGCCGGTGTCGGGGGCGGTGGTGCACTGCCCCGCGGTGGTGCGCTGGGCGAGGACGAGGGCGGCGCCGGCGCTGACGCGGGCGGCGATGGGCTTGGAGTTCGTCCAACCGCCGACGGAGGTGCGCGTCGCGATCGGGCAGTACCTCGACCTGATGGGCCGGGCTTGATCGCGCGACGCCCGCCGCGGCGCTGGGGCGCCGCGCTGGTGGTCCTCTATACGTCCACCGCGGCGGCGCAGGGCACGGTGCGCGCGCAGGACCCGAGGCGCCCGCCGCCCCTGGAGGAGGTCGCGGGCTGCGAGCTCTGGGAGGGTCACATCTCGGGCAACGACCCGAGCGCCGAGGCCACGATGCAGCTCTGCACCGAGGGCCAGCGCGTGACCGGGGTGTTCCTCTGGTCGAGCCTGGAGAGCGGGTGGGATCGCCGGGCCTTCGAGGGCACCTGGTCCGACGACCGCCGCCGCCTCGTGATGCGCGACGTGCGGATGATGGATCTCCACCCCGCCCACGGGTGGACGCTCTGCGCCGCCGACCGCTACGACCTCCGGCTCACCGCTCCGGGTCGCCTGGAGGGCACCTTCGAGAGCGCGGCCTGCCACGACCGCGGCCCGCTCCTCATGACCCTCCGCGGTCACACCGCGGTCGCGCCCTCGCCTCGCCCTCCGTCGAGCGAAGCCCTGCGCGCGCACGCGCCCCCCGACGAGTCACGCCGCTCGCGCCTTCGCTGTCACGCCGCGCCGGGCCCCTCGGAGCCCCGAAGGACGCTCGCCGCGCTGGCGCTGCTCCTCAGCCTGATCCCATCGAGGCGAGCCCGTAGATCACCGTCAGCGCGACCGCGAGGGTGACCACGAGCATCCCGACGAACTTCGGGCCGTTCCAGTGCCTGTCGTACTCGCGCATGCGAGCGTAGTCGGCGTCTTCGGGGCGGTCGTGCAGGTCGACGGTCTCGGCGCTCATCGTGTGCGCCTCGTTAGGGCATTTCGCGTGAAGAATCAACGCGCTGACGCGCTCACCCGAAGCGGGCCGAGCCCTGGGTCACCAGGTCGACGAAGGGGCCGAAGCCCTGCACAGCCGTGCGCTGGAGGTACGCGCTCAAGCCCCGCAGGCCCCCGAGCTCCTCTCCGCCGCCCGCGCGGCCGGGGCCGCCGTGTACGAGCTGCGGGAGCACCGCGCCGGGCCCGAGCCACGCGCCCGCGACCTTCGCGTTCACCACCGCGACGCGCCCGAGGTACGGCGCGATGGCCGGCACCACCTCCGCCGCGAAGGCGCGGTCTTCGGTGTAGACCGACGACACGAGGCAGCCGCCGCCGCGCGCGACCAGCGCCGCCGCCTCGGCGGGGGAGCGGTAGGGGATCACCGTCGCCGAGGGCCCGAAGACCTCGTGGTCGTGCACGGCGTCTCCCTGGCTCGCGTCGTCGAGGCGCAGGAGCGTGGGCGCCACGAAGTAGCCCTTGCCCGCGGGCGCGCCGTGCCCGTCGACCGCGCTCGGTCCCCCGAGCACCACCTTCGCGCCGCTCGCGGTGAGCCTCTCGAGGCCCGAGCGCACCTCGCGGAGCTGCGAGGCCGTCGACACCGGGCCCATGGTGACGCCCTCGGCGCGGGGGTCGCCAAAGCGCACGCCCGAGAGTCGATCGGCGAGGTCTTCGACCGCGGCCTCGTAGAGCGACTCGGGCACGAGCACCCTGCGGATCGCGGTGCACTTCTGCCCGGCCTTCTGGGTGATGTCTCGCACCACGTCGTTGAGCCAGAGCTGCCAGGTGTCTCCGCCGCGCTCGACGTCGGGGCCGAGCACCGCGGCGTTGAGCGAGTCGGCCTCGACGTTGACGTGCACGTTCGCGCCCACCACCGACGCGTCGCCGCGGAGCATCGCGGCCGTCGCGCTGCCGCCGGTGAAGGCGAGGACGTCTTGCCCCGTGAGGCGCGAGACGAGGTCTCCCGCGGAGCCGCACACGAGGCTGAGCGACCCATCGGGGAGCGCGCCCGAGGCGACGAAGAGCTCCACCACGCGGTGGGCGACCATCGCGGTGGCGGTGGCGGGCTTGGTCACCACGGGCACGCCCGCGAGGAGCGCCGCAGCTGCCTTCTCGGCGAGGCCCCACGCGGGGAAGTTGAAGGCGTTGACGTGCAGCGCGACGCCGTGGCGCGGCGAGAGCAGGTGCTGCCCGGTGACGCGGGAAGAGCGGCCGAGGTTCACCGCGTCGCCGTCGACGAAGGCGCGTGAATCGCCCAGGGAGGCGCCGAGCTCGGCGTAGTGGGCGAGGGTGCCGATGGCGCCGTCGACGTCGAACTTGGCGTCGGAGCGGGTGTTGCCGCCGTTGGCCATGGCCATGTCGAGGAGCGCGTCGCGCTGGCCGTGCAGGGAGCCCGCGAGCCTCTTCAAGAGCTCTCCGCGCTGGGCGAAGGTCATGGCGCGCAGGGCGGGGCCTCCCTTGGAGCGCGCGTGGTCGAGGGCGCGGCCGAAGTCGACGCCCTCGGTAGAGGTCTCGGCGAGGGCCTCTTCGGTCGATGGGTCGACCAGCTTCGCGGCGCGCCCCGCGCCCGCGACCCACTCACCGTACACAAAGCTCCGCAGCGTCTCCGTGGTCATGGCGCGCGGAGGGTAGTCCAGGGGGCGCGGGGGAGTCCACGCGCGGCGCGCCCCGCGGGCCCATCTCCCCGCGGGCGAACGGCGGTAGTGCCCGGCCCCGATGTCGCCCACGACCGCGCCCGCCCCTCCCCTCGTCCTCCGTCTCCGCGGCTCGCAGGCCGCGATGGGCGCCCAGCACGGCGCGCTCCTCAAGCGCCTCGGCGGCTACCACGCCAACACCGCGTTCTATCCCACCATGGCAGCGCGGATGCTCTCGCTCGGCGTCCCCCACGCCGCGCGCGCGCCGATGCGGGCCCTCGTCGGCCCCGCGCTCTCCGCCGCCGCGCAGGCGCTCCACCGCCACCGACGCGAGCGCTTCCCGCGCTACCTCGCGCGCCACGAGGCCATGCTCGACGCCGCGGGCCTCCCCCGCTCCACCGCCGCCGCGATGCTCACGATGGACGTCCTCCAGAACGCCGTGGGCGTCCTCGGCCGCGCGGGCGCCTTCCCCGCGCACGTCGCGAGCTTCGCGGCGATCCCCGCGTGCTCCAGCGTCGCCGTGTGGGGAGGCGCCTCCGTCGACGGCGCGCTCCGTCACGCGCGCAACTTCGACTTCCCCGGAGCGCCCCTCTGGAGCGCCCAGCCCGCCGTGGTCTTCTGCGAGCCCGACGAGGGCCTGCGCTACGGCTTCGTCACCACCCGCGGCGCCGACCTCCCTGGCGTCACGGGCTTCAACGAGGCGGGGATCACCGTCACCGCCCACACACGCTTTCACCGCGACGTGCGCGCTGTGGGCACCTCGATCGCCGACCTCGGCCACGAGGTCGTGCGCCGCTCCCGTACCCTCGACGACGCCGTCTCCATCGTGCGCGAGCTGGGCTCGTCGTCGTCGTGGGGCTTCCTCGTGTCGTCGGCCGAAGAGCGCAGCGCCGTGGTGATCGAGACCTCTGGCAAGGCCGTCGAGGCCACGCGCCCCCACCGCGACGCGCAGCACCTCTCGTGCACGAACCGCTACCTCGCCGCGCCTCTGCGCGAGGGGCAGGTCACGTCGAGCGCGGCCTTCGCGATCGACTCCGACGCGCGATGCCACCGCCTCGACGAGCGCGTGCGCGACGCGGTCGGCGGACTCTCGGGCGACGAGCTCGAGGCGCTGCTCGGCGACTTCCGCGCGCCCGACGCGAGCGACGCGAGCGACGATGTGCAGCGCCTCTCGGGCGACTGCGTGGTGTCAGCGATGGCCGCGCAGAGCGTCGTCGCGGAGCCCGATTCGCGACAGATCCGCGTGTCGGTGGGCCGCGCGCCCACGGGGCTCGGACCGTACGTGTCGGTGCCCTGGTCGTGGGAGGGCGAGGTCGGCCAGGTGCCGGTGGAGAGCTCCGTGGGAGACGCGACGGGGCGCTCGCACCGCGGAGACGTGCTCAGCGACCACGACCGCGAGACCGCGAGGATGTACGCCGAGGCCGGGCAGGCGCACATCGAGGGAGCTCACCCGCGAGAGCTGCGGCGGCGCTTCGAGGAGTTGGTGCAGCGCGCGCCGAGGGAGCCGGGCTTCCGCACGGTGGCGGCCTTCTTCGCGCTGATCGGCGACGACCTCGCGGCGGCGCGGGAGCACCTGCGGGTGGCGCTCTCGCTGGAGCACGGCGCGGTGCGGCGGGCGCGGTTGTTGTTGTGGCAGTCGCGGGTGCTGGGCGCGATGGGAGAGGCGCGCGAGGCCGACGCGCTGCGGGCGGAGCTGCGGGCGATGAAGGGCGAGGCGACGCGCGCGCTGCGCGACGAGGCCGCGGCCGACGAGCGGCGCCCGGTGTCGCGAGGACGTCTTCGGCGCGTGGTGCCCGAGGTGTTCCTCATCGACGCGGCGCTGACGGTGTGAGGCGGGGCCATCGAGCTCCCGCTCGCGTCGCTCTGGGCGCGGTAGCGCCCCCTCAACGCCCCGCGTCGCTCGCTCCGCTCGTCAGCCCGCCGAGGCTCGCGCGCACCCGCGTCTCCAACGCCCGCCGGTACCGGTCCCTCGGCACGCCCCTGCACCCGAGGAAGCCCTCCCAGTAACGCCGCGCGCACACCGCGTCTCCCTGCGCCCGCGCGGCCTCGCCCAGCACCACCAGCCCCCTCGCGCAGCGCGAGCCCGCCATCGCGAGGCACCTCGAGGCCGTCGACCGCGCCTCGGCCCAGCGCCCCGCCCGCGCCGCGAGCTGCGCGCGCCACAAGAGCACGTCGTCCTCCGAGGCCCCGTCACGCTCCGCGCGGTCGAGCTCCGTCGTCGCGTTGTCGTCCCCCGCCTCGGTCAGCGCCTCCACCAGCCACATCCGGGTGTCGGCCCGCGGGTCGCGCTCCAGCGCCCCGAGGAACTCCTCCGCCGCCCCGCGGTAATCCCCCTGCACCAGCCGCGCGATGCCCAGGGATTCATGCGCGATGGGAGCCTCTCGCGAGCCCTGCACCGCCGCCCCGTACCAGCGGCTCGCCTCGGCGTCGTCGCCCCGCTCCAGCGCGAGGTCACCGCGCGCGAGGGGGAGATACAGTCCGTCTTCTTCGACCGCGTGGCTCTGCGCGGCGCGGCCGAGCCCGTCGAGCACCGCGGCGGCCTCGTCGACGCGCCCCAGGCGACGCAGCGCGCCCGCGACGTTCGTGCGGTAGAAGCCCACGCAGGGGTCGAGCTCGCTCGCGGCGCGGTAGTCCTCCAGCGCGCCCGCGAGGTCGAGGGTGCGCTCACGGTCGACCCCGCGGTTGTTGCGGAGGTCGGGGTCCATCGGCGCGAGGCGCACCGCCGCGTCGAGCCAGGCCCTCCGCGCGGGGAGCCCTTCAAGAATCCCCACCACGCTCACCACCTGGCCGACCATCCCTCGGGCGTCGAGGCCCGCGCCGTAGACCCCCTCCCTCGCGCGGCAGCCGGGAGGGTCGGGCGACGGCAACGGGGGACCACCCTCCCGCGTGGTGTCGATATCGAAGCTCCCTCCCGGCCCCACGTAGCGCACGTGGATGTGCTGCCGCGAGAGCACCCCCACCACGGGCACGTCGAGCCGGTGCGCGAGGGCCATGTAGAGCACCGACAGGCCCTCGCAGTAGCCCACGCGGCTCTCGATCACGCGGTCGATGAGGTCGCGGTCGGGGTCGTTGTAGAGCCCGTTGGGGTCCTCCTCGGCCTCGAAGCGCCACACGCGGAACATCCACCGCGAGAGGTTGCGCGCCCTGCACCGCGCGTCGCAGCGGGGAGGGAGCGAGGCGCGCACCTCCTGGGCCATCGCGTCGAGGTTCGCGAGCACCGCGGAGACGTCCACCGAGGGGTCGCTCGCCTGGGAGAGCAGCGCGCTCACCTCGCCGATGTCGACGCGCTCGGGGGGGCCCGCGAGGATCTCCTCGACGCGGCGCCACTGGGAGACCTCGGTGAGGGCGACGGAGCCCTCCGCGGGCTCGGCGGGGCAGAGCGGGAGCGGGTCGCACGCGGGTACGGCGGGGGCCTCGGCGGCGTCGGGCGCGGCCGATCATCGCGATGCCCTTGTCGGTGGCGGCGATGAGGTCTTCCCAGCTGCGGTCCACCTGCTGGTCGGGCACGATGCTGACGTTCGGCATGCGCTGGAACGAGACGTCGCTCCAGCTCT
>JAEYZO010000598.1 GCA_023428035.1 Pseudomonadota bacterium
CAGCGCGCCTCGGGCGCGACCACCACCCCCGTACGCTCGGCGCCCATCACCCTCGCCCCCACGGCGATGAGGGCGGCGCCGAGCGCGCTCACCGAGGCCCCCACCACGATCGTCTCGACCCCGGTGGGGGACCCTCCCGTCACCTCGAGCGGGCTGAACGCGAGGAAGATCCCGCCTACGACGGCGAGCCCGACGCCTCCGACCAGGAGGTTGCGCCCCCGCTCCCACGACGCGCGTGACGGCGCGCGCGCGGTGACCGTGAGCGGGTCGGCCGAGACGCGCAGCGGGCTCACCGCGTCGCGCACCCGGGGAGAGCCCGTGTAGAGCGCGTAGTCACCGCTGGGGAGGTAGAGCGAGCACGGGGTCTGGCACCAGGGCGTGACCGACATCCCCTGCTGCGTCTCCGTGCCGCGCGGCACCACGGCGACGTTCTGGACGCTCCCCCGCGAGCGCACCGTCACCGCGACGCGGCCCTCGCCCTGGCGCAGCGACGCGGGGTCGGCGGGGTCGCGCACCGTCACCCGCGAAGCGCACCCGAGGAGGAGCGAGAGCGCCAGGGCGAGCCTCACCGCACCCTCACGGTGCGGCGCGCCACGTCGAGGCTCCCCGAGAGGCGGCGCGCGGTGAACCAGAAGGTGACCTCCCCCGCGCTCGACGGCGGCACCCAGGTCACGCTCGCGCCTCGCCCGGCTCCGTCGGGCTGGAGCGTCGCGCTGAAGTCGAAGGGCAGGCAGCCCTCGTCGGTGGGCCGCGCCATCGCGGTGACGTGCCAGCCCGCGTAGACGATCGCGTCGGAGGGAGCGCCCAGGGCGCCGGTACCGCCAGCGGACAGCTCGATGACGGCGCTCGCGTCGGGGACGCTGAAGCGCAGGCGGTGACCCGGGCAGCTCTCGCGGGAGCCCTCGCAGCGGGGCACCTCGGGCACGACCCCCTCGCCCCACGCGGTCGCGTCGAAGCGGAGGTCGGAGATGGTCGCCGCCGCGGGAGGCGTGGCGTCGCCGCTCGCGAGCGGGCCAGGGATCGAGGCCGTGAAGACCACGCCGCGCGAGCCCGTGCAGCGGGGCCAGAGGCCGCCCTTCGGAGGGGCCTCGATGGAGCCGCCGGCGCACGCGAAGCCGACGAGGTCGGTCCAGCGGCGGGGCGTGCGGTAGGGCACGGCGTCGAGCTGCCCGCCCTGAGGGTCGACGGGGACGCGCACCCGGAGGCCCCGCGCGAACTCCCCCGCGGCGAGGCAGGGCGCGACCACGGAGGAGGCGTCGAGGCCGCCGTCCTCCGACGCGATGGCGGTGAGCTGGAGGGTGCTCGGGCAGCGGTACCAGGCGACCTCCACCGAGCGAGGCTCGACGTCGATGGTGACCGCGGCGACGGTGACCGCGCCGCCGGGAGGCGCGACGGGCGGGTCGAAGGTCGCCCCGAGCACGCGCATCCCGGTGATGACGTGGGGGTCGGGCGGGCACGAGTCGCACGCCGCGAGCGCGAGAGAGAGGACCACCCAGCGCCTAGAGCTCACCGCGCACTCCGATGTTCGGCACGATGGGGAGGAACACCCCCGCGGGGTAGTAGACGGCGTGGTCGGCGTCCCACGCGACGCGCTCGGCGTTGATCCGGCTGTAGACGTTGAGGACCTCGAAGTAGAACACCACGCGACCCCAGGGGTGGGTCCACTGCTTCTCGACGCGCAGGTCGAGCTGGTGAAAATCCGGCACGCGGTCGAGCCACGGCTCGTTGCCCGCAGGGAACGTCGCGCCGGTGAGCCCCACGGTGAGCGAGCGATCGAAGCCCGTCGGTCGCCCGGTCACGAAGCGAAAGCGCGCGCCCACCTCCCAGCCGCGCCCGAGGCGAACGCTCCCGATCGCCGTGAGGATGTGCGTCTGGTCGAACTCGAAGGGCCGCCACAGCGCCGTGGGTGAGCCCCTGCGCTCGGCGCGCATGAGGGTGTAGGCGACCCAGCCGAAGAAGCGACGTCCCTGGCGGTGACGGAGGAGGAGCTCCATCCCGAAGACCCGCCCCTGGCCGTCGTAGCGGAGCTGCCCGCCGCGCACGTCCTCCCCCGCGATCAGCAGGTCGAGGGAGGGAAAGCCCACCAGCGCGTCGGTGATGGACTTGTAGAAGCCCTCCACCGAGAGCGAGACCCACGGGCTGAGCTGCTGCTCGGCGCCGAGCGCGAGGTGCAGCGCCCGCTCGGGCCGCGGCGTCGCCCCGTCGCTCGCCACCCGGTTCGCGAGGAACAACAGCTCCGGCGTCACGTTCACCCGCTGGTCGAGCGCCGGCTGGCTGTAGTACCCGACGCCGAACTTCAGCCCGCCCCTCGGCCACGCTCGCCACGTCCCGCTCATGCGGGGCTGCGCGATCGCCGTGCCCGTCGCGGCGGAGACGTCGACCCTCACCCCGGGCCGCAGGTGCAGCGAGGGCGCGGGCGAGAGGTCGAGCTCGACGTAGGCCGCGGGCTGCGCGAGCGCGACGCGGGTCGAGCGCTGCACCCGCGCCGAGGGAGGGAGGCCCGAGTCACCCTCGGCGGAGAGGTCGCTCGTGAAGGCCCGGTAGCCGAAGAGGCCGTCGAAGCCGAGGTAGAGCCGGTGCCGCGCGCCGAAGCCGTGGCTGAGCTCGACGCGAAGGTGCGTGGGCGCGCTGTCGAGGCGCACCGTGTCGTCGGGCCGACCGCGGCGGTCGTCGCGGAAGCGCTGCGAGACCGAGAGGCCGTTCCACCCCGTCGAGAGCGCGAGGGAGAGCTGCGTGCGCGGCGAGAGCGAGCGCGCCCAGGTGACCTGCAGGAGGTGGTAGCCGAGGCCCACGCCCTGCCCGCGGCCGTCGTCCTCGGCGACGCCGAGGGAGTCGCCGCTGCCGTAGACCGCGAAGCGCACGCGGTCGCGGGCGGTGGGCCTCCAGTCGGCCTGCGCTTGATAGTCCCAGTACCCGAAGAAGGCCGCGGTGCCCGTGACCGCGGCGACCACCGGCGAGAGGAAGTACCCCAGCCAGCCGAAGCGCGCAGACGCGGCGACCGACAAGCGCGGAGAGAGCGCCGACTCGGTGAAGGCCCCGGCGTCGACGACGCCGAGGTGAAAGGTCGTGCGCGTTCCCTCGCGCATCGGGGGACGCAGCCCGAGGTCGACCACGCCGCCGGTGGCGCGGCCGAAGCGGGCGGAGAAGTTCCCGGGGTAGTAATCGATGCGGTCGAGCATCTCGGTCGCGACGGTGCTGCCGAGCCCGCCGAAGTGGTACGCCGCGGGGAGGAAGGTGCCGTCGACGAGCACCAGCGTGTCGGCGGGGGCCGAGCCGCGCACGATCAGCGAGCCCGAGAGGAAGGGCGCGCGCGCCACGCCGGGGAGGTTCTGCAGCGAGCGCAGCGCGTCGCCGAAGGAGCCCGGGATGCGCTGCACCTCCTCGCGGGAGACGGGGACGACGGTGACCTCGCGGCGCGGGCGACGGCCTCGCACCGTGGCCTCGGCGACGGGCTCGTCGTCGGGGTCCTGCGCGAGCGCGGTGACCGGGGCGAGCGCGGCGGCGCAGGCGAGCGTGGCCGCGGCGCGCCTCACGCTCAGGCCTCGAGGAAGTCCTTGAGGCGGTCGCGCTGGGCCTCGGCGTCGGCGCGGCCGAGGTCGATGAGCTTGCGCGCGAAGGCGCCGTCGAAGAGCAGGTAGCTCGCGAGGTCGCTCTCGTCGCCGGGGCCCGAGTCGAGGAGGGCGAGCGCGCGGCGGGCCACGAAGGAGGCGTCGACGCGGCCGCGGGAGAGGTGCTTGGCGGCGAGGTAGCCGATGTCCTGGCTGGGGCGGATCACCAGCGTCTCGACCTTGCGGTAGGGCTCGCCGCCGCGGGAGATCGCGTGGGAGGAGAGCCGGTCGGCGAAGTCGGGGCCCGCCACCGCGGCGCCGTCGTCGAGGATCTGGTTGATGCGCTGCAGGAGCTCGACGTCGGCCTGCACGTGGTCGAGGAGAAAGGCGTTGAGCACCTTGCCCAGGAGGAACATCGCGCCCGGGGCGACGTCGCGCGGGCGCTCGGGGCCCTCGCGCATCGCGGGGCGGCGGTTCTCCTTCGAGAGCCCGATCACCAGGATACGCTCGGCCCCGAGGCGAATGGCCGGCGCGATGGGCGTGTTCTGCCGAAGGCCCCCGTCGCAGTAGAGCTCGGCCCCGATCTGCACCGGGGGGAACACCAGCGGGATCGCCGCGCTCGCGAGGGCGTGCTGGGGCCCGACGGTCTCGCGCTGCACCACCACCCGCGGCCCGAGGCCCGTGGGCAGGCGCACGTCGGGGGCGGTGTCGACGAAGAGGGTGGTTCGCCCCGTCGAGACCTCGGTGGCGCTGACGCAGAGCGCGCGCAGGTGCCCCCGGCGGAGCGTGCGGGCGAGCATCCTCCACGACACCTCGCGGTTGATGAGCTGCACCATCGGCGACACGTCGAAGATCCCCGCGGCCTCGCCCCCGCCGCGGAACACCCGCGGCAGGCGGCCCACCAGCCCCAGGTCGAACTTCAACACCCGCTCCACCTGCAGGCTCGTCCACAGGTCCACGAGTCGTCGCATCCCGCTCGACGGGTCCTGAGCGTGCGCCGCGAGGTAGCAGCCGTTGATCGCCCCCACGCTCGTGCCGCAGATCACGTCGAGCTTGGGCGCGACCCCGCCGCGCATCCTCAAGACCTCGCTGTAGATGTACGACAGCACGCCGACCTCGTAGGCCCCGCGCGCGCCGCCCCCCGAGAGCACCAGCGCGAGCGAGCGCGGCACCAGCGGCTTGTACGAGACGCTCAACGCGCTGCGCCCCCGCGCGATCCCGCGCCGCCCCAGGTCTGCGCCACCGCGGCGTCGATGGCGGCGGCCCGCGCCGCGACCT
>JAEYZO010000521.1 GCA_023428035.1 Pseudomonadota bacterium
GAGGCGGAGGGGGCGCGCCCTGCTGCGCGCCCGGGGGCGGCGGGCGGAGGTTCATGAACTTGCCCAGCGGCGCGGTCTTGAGCGACGCGGGGAACACCAGGTCGAAGGGCATCGCGACGTCCTGGGGGTAGCCGTCCATCGCGGCGCCCTGGTCGAGCACCTCGTCGAGGCGGTCGTCGTCGAAGCCCGCCTCGTGCAGGCACAGGATGTTCGGCGAGGTCACCACCGCCTCGGCCTCGGCCGTGCGCAGCGGCAGCGACCCGTCGGGCTGCCTGCACGCCTGGTGCAGCCCGCTCACGAGGTGGTCGTTCATCACCACGCTCGCCACCAGCGGGCCGTACGCGAGGAGCGCGCGCTTCTTGTTCTTGTCCTCGAAGAGCGCCACGTCGACCGCGAACACGCTGTTGGGCATGTCTTCGGCCATGCGCTTCTCGAAGGCCTCGTCCTTGAGGCCCGCGCCCTCGATCTCCTCCGCCGTGGGGATGCGCACGTGGCGGTCGCAGGAGATCGTCGCGACGAGCGAGCCGTTCTTCCACGCCTCGACGATCTTGGGCGACTTGCCCTGCGTCGCGGCCTTGAACTCCTCGACCACCTTGTCGGGGAAGAGCCTCGCGCTCACCCACGCCCGCTCGCCGCAGGGGCAGCGCCGCGTCGGGTCGGCCCCCTTGGGGAGGTCGTCGCACACGAAGCGCAGCTCGCGCTTGAAGTCCGCGGAGCCCGGCGGCGCGCGGAAGGGCAGGTCCCGAAGGTCTACGGGTCGGCCCTTCTGACCGTCGGCGCGGGTGGGGTGCAGCTGCAGGCCCCGCACGTGGAAGGTCATGTCGGGCCGCTCGGCGCGCACCGCGTCGACGTAGCGCTTGATCTCCGCCACGCGCTGGAGGGTCTCGCCCGCCGCCGCCGCCGCGGTCTCGCCCAGGTACCACCCGAGGTGAGCCGCCCCGAGGCCGATGATGAGCAGCTCCGCGGGCCACACCACGTCGCCGGCGTTGGCCACCAGCGCGACGACCTTGTCGTCGGGGGACTTCTCCTCGCGCCACCCGAGGCCCGAGCGCTCGATCTGCCCCGCGGTGAGGCGCTTCACCACCGCGAGGTCGATCACCACGCCCGCGTTGAGCGAGCCCTCGAGGATGGCCTTGGCGTGCTCGTAGGCCCACGCGGGGAAGGCCGGCCCCTGGGGCATCGGCGCGACGTTGGGGATCTCCAAGAGCGCGTGGCTCACCCGGTCGGCGCCGCCGTCGGTGATCTCCTTGATCTTCGCGTCGAGCTCCGCCGAGTCCTTGGGCGCGGCCCAGAGCCAGTAGCCGTTCTCGGCCTGTACGACGTCGGCCTCGCCCTTGGCGGCGCGGTCGAGGAGGTCCTTCCAGGTCGCCGCGAGGGTGAGCGGGCGGCCGAAGGACTGCGCGATGGGGGCGTCTTCGAGGCCCTGCGAGGCCTCGGTCTCGTCGCCGTCGAGGGGCGCGCGCAGCACCCGGTACTTCACCGACACGCCGTCGGTGAAGGGGATGCCGCCGTCGCCGCCGGAGAGGGCCTCGACCACGAGCTCGGCGCCCGCGCCGGGCATGGCCTTGATGAAGCGCACGCCGCACACCCGCCGCGGGGTGGCCTCGGGGTCGGAGACCATCTCGCCGGTGCGGGGGTCGGGCTGCGGGGGGTTGATCTTCGCGCCGCAGACGCAGAGGCCCTGCCAGAGGTTGCCGGGCTGCTGCGGGTTGTTCGACGGGGTGGAGGGGTCGTCGTTGGCGGGCAGCGGAGGGGGGTTCTTGATGATCTCGTCGATGAAGCGCTGAAGCTCCTTCGCGTTGCGGTACCGCGGCTGCCCCTGCGGCCCCGCGTAGGGGGGGTCGGGGAAGCCAAGGATCGTCGCGCCGAGGTGCCCGCACTTGGGGCACGCGCCCACGACGTGAGCGGTGTCGATGGGCAGCGGGGCGCCGCGCACGATCTGGGCGCGCTGGCCCCGGGCCTGCTCGAGGAGTCTTCGGACGGCGGACGAATCAACGGAGTCGGTCATCGACGGGTCTCCCTGTGCTCAACGGGGCGCGGACCATACCCAAATCACCCTTGCGTCACCAGTGGCCGCGCGGGGAGCCTCAAACCCCTCACGATGAGCCCCACGCGCACCGAGACCGACTCCCTGGGCGCCGTCGATGTGCCCGCCGACCGTTACTGGGGGGCGCAGACCCAGCGCTCGCTGGAGAACTTTCGCATCGGGGGCCAGCGCTTCACCCCGCCGGTGATCCGCGCCTTCGGGGTGGTGAAGAAGGCCTCGGCCCTCGCCAACCGCGGGCTCGGCGCGCTCGCGCCCGACGCGGCGGAGCTCATCGTGCGCGCCGCCGACGAGGTGATCTCCGGCGCGCTCGACGCGCACTTCCCGCTGGTGGTGTGGCAGACGGGGAGCGGCACCCAGTCGAACATGAACGCCAACGAGGTCATCGCGAACCGCGCGATCGAGATGGCCGGCGGGGTGATGGGCTCGAAGAAGCCCGTGCACCCCAACGACGACGTGAACCGCTCGCAGTCGTCGAACGACGTCTTCCCCACGGTGATGCACGTCGCGCTCGCGACGGAGGTGACCGCGCGGCTCCTGCCCTCCCTCGCGGGGCTGCGCGACGCCCTCGCGGAGAAGTCCGTCGCCTTCGACGCCATCGTGAAGATCGGCCGCACCCACCTCATGGACGCGACGCCCCTCACCCTCGGCCAGGAGTTCTCGGGCTACGCCGCGCAGGTGGGCGCCGCCCTCGACGCGGTCACCCGCGCCCTCGACCCCGTGTACGAGCTCGCCCTCGGGGGCACCGCGGTGGGCACCGGGCTCAACGCGCCCGAGGGATTCGCCGAGGCCGCCGCCGCGCGGGTGGCCGAGCTCACCGGGCTGCCCTTTCGCACGGCCCCGAACAAGTTCGCCGCCCTCGCCGCGCACGACGCCGTGGTGGGGTTGAGCGCCGCCCTGCGCACCGTGGCCGTGGCGTGCATGAAGGTCGCGAACGACCTGCGGCTCCTGGGCAGCGGGCCCCGCGCGGGGCTCGGGGAGCTGGTGCTCCCCGCGAACGAGCCGGGCAGCTCGATCATGCCGGGCAAGGTGAACCCCACGCAGGCCGAGGCGCTCACCATGGTGGCCGCGCGGGTGATGGGAAACGACGTCACCGTGGGCCTCGCCGGGAGCATGGGGCACCTGGAGCTCAACGTGTTCAAGCCGGTGATGCTCCACGCGACGCTGGAGTCAGTGACGCTCCTGGCCGACGCCTGCGAGAGCTTCACGGAGCGCTGCGTGGCGGGCGTCGAGCCCGACCGCGCGCGCATCGAGCGCAACGTCGAGGCCTCGCTCATGCTGGTCACCGCGCTCAACCCGGTGATCGGCTACGACGCCGCGGCGAAGGTGGCCCGAGCGGCGTACGAGCTGGGGATCACCCTGCGCGAGGCCTGCGAGCGCCTCGGGGTGATGAGCGGAGAGGACTTCGACCGCCACGTGCGCCCCGAGGAGATGGTGGGGCGCCGACGGCGCGCCCCTGGAGAGGATTGACGGCGCGCGCGGCGTGACGTTCTGATCGGCGCTGTGCGCGCGAGAGAGACGCCCCACGCATGAGCGCGAGCCGACGACCCAGGGCCGTCGCCGTGGCGCTCCTCCCGGCGCTCCTCGCGGCGTTCGCGGGCTGCGACGGGGGCGAAGGCGGGCCCCCCCGCGGCCGCCCGGTGCAACTGAGC
>JAEYZO010000555.1 GCA_023428035.1 Pseudomonadota bacterium
CCGTGGCCGTGTCGCCCGTGGGCTTCGTCTGCGACCACGTCGAGGTGCTCTACGCCCTCGACCACGAGGCGAGGCAGACGGCCGCGGAGCGCGGGGTGGCCTTCGCGCGGGCGGGGGCGGTCAACGACGACCCGCGCTTCGCGGCGCTGATGGGCGAGGTGGTGAGGGAGCACGTCGCGGCGCACGCCCTGCGCCGGAGGCTGACGCTGGTGGGGAGCGGGCCCGAGAGGCCCGAGGGGCCACCCCCGGCCCGGAGGTGATGGGGTGTTCTGGCGGGAGGGCGCGGTCCGGGGGTATCTTCCTCCGCCGTGGTGGCGCACCCGAAGGAACCGCACGAGAGTCGGTCCGACCCGGACGGCGACTCGATGGCCGACACGCTCGCGCCGTCGCACGTGCGTGAGCGGGCGCCCGCCGAGCCCGTGACGCTCCCGCGCCCCCTGTCGAACATGGGCGAGGTGGCCTCGGGCGGCATGGGCACCGTGCACCGCGCGTGGGACCACGACCTCAACCGCCTCGTCGCGGTCAAGCGCGTGCACCAGCGCCTGATGGGCGACCCGAGCATCGTCGACCGCTTCGTCGCCGAGGCGAGGATCAACGGCCAGCTCGACCACCCGAACATCGTCCCCGTGCACACCCTGGTGCGAGACGCCAAGGGCGCGCACTTCCTGGTGATGAAGCTCGTCGAGGGCCGCACGCTCACCCGCGTCCTCGACGACTACACCGGCCCGCTCACCCACGCCCAGCTCGACGACCTCATGGAGATCTTCCACAAGGTCTGCGACGCGATCTCGTTCTCGCACTCCCGCGGCGTGGTGCACCGCGACCTCAAGCCCGACAACATCATGGTCGGCACCTTCGGCCAGGTCTACGTGATGGACTGGGGCCTCGCGAAGGTGCTCCCCCGCCGCGAGCACAACGCGCAGGAAGAGATCCCCACGGTGGTGCGCCCGGCGCCCCCCGCCGCGGGCCGCGCGCGCTCGGGCCCCATCGGCACGCCCTGGTACATGGCCCCGGAGCAGGCCCTGGAGCTCGACGACGAGATCGACGAGCGCACCGACGTGTTCCTGCTGGGCGCGGTGCTCTACCAGATGCTCACGGGCACGGCCCCCTACCGCGGCGGCACGATGATGAACGTGCTCTACCGCGCCATCAACGCCGACGTGGTGCCGCCCGAGCTCGCCGCGCCCGAGCGCCACCTGCCCAAGGGGCTCTCGCGCATCGTGCTGAAGGCGATGCACCGCGACCCCGCCCACCGGCACCAGACCGTGCGCGCGCTGCGAGACGAGCTGGAGCGCTTCCTCCGCGGGGAGGAGCGCTTCCCCACGGTGACCTTCCCCGCGGGCGCGAGGATCATCACCCAGGGGCAGCAGGGCGACGCGGCGTACTTGATCCTGTCGGGGCGCTGCCTCGCGTTCCGCGAGGTCGACGGCGAGCTGATGCCCCTGCGCGAGATGGGCCCCGGAGAGGTCTTCGGCGAGCTGGCCATCGTGTCGGACAAGCCCACCTCGGCGAGCGTCGAGGCGCTCGAGCCCATCACCGTGAAGATGGTGACCCGCGAGTCGCTCACCGAGAACCTCGGCCTCGACACCTGGATGGGCGTGGTGGTGCGCTGCCTCGCGGAGCGCTTTCGCGACGCGAGCGAGCGGGTGACCGAGCTGGAGCGGGAGCTCACCCGGCTGCACCGAGGCGAGGCGCCCTCGCTCATGCCGCCCGGCGGCCGCCGCTGACAGCTTTCTTCCCTCACCGGGCGGCGCCGCTACACTGCCCCGAGCGATGTGCGAACTCCTCGGGATGGACTGCAACACCCCTACGGACATCGTCTTCTCCTTCCGCGGCTTCGCCTGCCGCGGCGGCCGCACCGGCTCCCACGCCGACGGCTGGGGCCTCGCCTTCTTCGAGGGCCGCGCCGCGCGGGTCTTCCTCGAACCCCGGGCCTGCGCGCAGAGCCCCCTCGCGACCTTCTTGAGCGACAACCCGATCCACACGCTCCAGGCGGTGTCGCACATCCGCAAGCGCACCCGCGGAGAGGTGACCCTCGCCAACACGCACCCCTTCGTGCGCGAGCTTTGGGGCCGCTCGTGGGTCTTCGCCCACAACGGCAACGTGAAGAGCCCGAAGCGCCTCCCCCTCGGTCGCTTCACCCCCATCGGCCGCACCGACAGCGAGCGGGCCTTCTGCCACCTGCTGGAGCGCGTGCGACGTCGCTTCAAGACCTACCCCGACGACCCTCAGACCCTCTGGCGCTTCATCGCGAAGGTCGCGGGAGAGGTCGCCGAGCTGGGGTCCTTCAACTTCATCCTGGGCAACGGCCGCGAGCTCATGGCCCGCTGCGACACGAAGCTCTGGTACGTCGTGCGCGCGGCGCCCTTCGGCAAGGCCACCCTCAAGGACGAGGACGTGAGCGTGGACTTCAGCGCCGTGACCCAGCCGCGAGACCGCGTGGCGGTGATCGCCACCATGCCCCTCACCGTCGACGAGGCGTGGACGCAGTGCGAGCCCGCGACGCTGACGGTGTTCCGCAAGGGCAAGGTGGTGTCTGTGCTGCCGAGCGGGAGGCCCATCGAGCGCAGCGCGGCCGACCCCTCGGTGGCCGACGCGCTGAGGGCGTAGCCGACGCCGACGGGGGCCTCGCGCGGAGGCGCCCCTCGCGGGCATCCTGTCGGCTCCCATGACCAACAGCATCGAGATCCGCTGGGCGACGCCCGACGACGCCGAGGCCCTCGCGTCGGTGGACCACCGCGCCTTTCGCATCGGCCGGGACGAGTCGACGTGGGTGTCGTACTTCCGAGAGCACCCGGGCGTGGCGAAGGGCGAGACGGTGATGGCCCTCTCCCGCGGGCGCCACGGCGGCGACGCGACGGCGCTCGCGCTGGAGATGGCGGTGTGCGGGCGCGACCTCCCGGTGCGCGGCGTGGCGGCGGTGGGCGTGCCCCCCGAGCACCGGCGGCAGGGGGTGGCCGACGCGATGATGCGCGCGCTGCTCGAGCGGGCGAGGGAGAAGGGCGTGGCCTTCAGCCTCCTGCACGCCTTTCGGATGTCGTACTACGCCCGCTTCGGCTACGGCCTCTGCGAGCGCTGGGACGACCTGCGCGTGAGGCCCTCGCAGCTCCCCGCGTCGCGCTGGCGCTCGCAGGTCGAGCCCGCGCCCTGGGCCGAGCACGAGGCCGAGGTCAGGGCGGTGTACGAGCGCTCCCGCGCGGGCACCACGGGCCCCCTCCGCCGCGACGACTACTGGTGGCGCGAGCGGGTGATGCGACCCGGCACGGCGGTGATGGCCTGGCGCGCGCCCGAGAGCGGGGCGATGGAGGGTTACCTTCTCTACACGGTGCCGCCGGAGCCGGCGTACCCGTCGCAGCACTTCGTGGCGCGGGAGCTCGTCGCGCTCACCCCGCGCGCGAGGGAGGGCCTGGTGGGCGCGCTCGAAGCCCTCGGGGAGCAGTACGCCCTGGTGAAGCTCGCCCTCCCCGCGGGAGGAGCGGCGCGCGTGGTGAGGGACTTCGGCCTCGCCGACGCGTCTCCCGCGCAGGGCGACGTCGACGTGCTCGCGCTCTCCGCCGCGGGCTGCATGGGCCGCGTGGTGGACCTCCCGGCGGCGCTCTCGGCGCACCCGCTGGCGGCGATGTCGGGGGTGCGCGCGCGCTTCGGCCTCGACCTCGTCGACCCCTTGCGGGAGAAGCCCGAGCGCTACGACGTCGAGGTCGACGACGGGGGCATCCGCGCGGTGGGGGAGGCCCGGGCGACGGAGCGGGTGACCCTGCGCGTCGACCGCTTCGCGCAGCTGTACTTCCGCGCGGCGAGCGCGGTGGAGCTGTACTCCGAGGGGGCGATGGAGGGTTCGTTCGCGAGCGCGATGGCCCTCGACCGGGCGCTGCAGGGGCCCGCGATGTTCTGCGGCTTCAAGAACGCGTTCTGAGCCCTACGGCGGGATCACCACGCAGCGGTTGCCGCCCACGCACATCTCTCCGGCGGCGCAGCACTGGCAGGGGCAGGGGGGGCCGCCGCCCGCGCAGGTGACGCGGGTGCAGGCGTTGTTGACGCAGACCTCGTCGCAGCGGCAGCCCGAGGCGCAGCTCGCGGCGGAGCAGAAGAAGCGGGAGGGGTCGGTGGTGTCTTGCGTGCACGTCCCGGTGGCGCAGGCGCCCACGCAGGTGCCGCCGCAGCCGTCGCTGGTGCCGCAGGTGACGCCCGAGGGGCAGCGCGGCACGCACACGCAGCGGTTGACCCTCGGGTCGCAGGTCTGCCCCGAGGGGCACATGCGCCCGGTGCCGCAGGAGGGCCCGCCGGGGCAGGGGTTGGGCACGTCGGTGCCGCAGGGCACCGAGCCCAGGTCGACGGCGCAGGCCTGGTCGCACTCGCAGCGGCCGTTCACGCAGGCGGTGCCCGCGGCGCAGACCGTGCCGCAGGTGCCGCAGTTGCCGTTCTCGTTGAGGACGTCGACGCAGCGGGTGCCGCAGAGGGCCTGCCCCGCCGGGCACGAGCAGATGGAGTCGCGGCAGCGCGTGGCGGGCGGGCAGTGGCCGCTGCAGCTCCCGCAGTAGAAGTCGTCGCTGGTGGTGTCGACGCAGCGGCCGTCGCAGGCCGTGAGGCCCACGTCGCACATCACCCCGGAGTCTTCTTCGCCGCCGCCCACGTCGGGGGGTGGGCAGTGCGGGCCGTCGCAGACGCAGCGGTTGAGCTCGGTGTCGCAGACTTCTCCCATGGGGCAGCCGGTGCCCGTGCCGCAGACCGCGCCGTCGGGGCAGAGGTTCGGCACCGTGGTGGCGCAGTGCCAGCTCGAGAAGCTCTCCGGCGGAGGGCAGCGAGGGATGCACACGCAGCGGCGCAGCACCGGGTCGCAGCGCTCCCCCTCGGCGCAGCCCATGTCGCAGCGGCCCCCGCATCCGTCGTCCTGCCCGCAGGAGGTGGCGGTGTCGCATCGCGGGACGCAGTCGCACGAGAAGGTCGTGCGGTCGCAGGTGGCGTTCATGTTCTCGCAGGTGCCGACGCAGCGGCCCCCGCATCCGTCGTCGTCGCCGCAGCGGCTCTCGGGCGTGCAGGTGCGGTTGCACACGCAGCGGCCGACCTCGCAGCGGTCCCTGGGCGAGCGGTTGCAGGGCGGGTCGCAGGCGCAGGTCGCCACGCACGCGCCGTCGATGCAGATCGAGCCCTCGGCGCAGGTGATCGCCGCGCAGGCGTCGGCCCTGCAAGCCCCGTTGA
This sequence comes from Pseudomonadota bacterium, assembly GCA_023428035.1. Lineage (GTDB taxonomy): Bacteria > Myxococcota_A > Polyangia > Polyangiales > JAEYZO01. The sequence continues at coordinate 5,197 of JAEYZO010000555.1, forward strand.
AGCACACCTGCCCCGCGGGGCAGTCGACGCCGTCGCAGGGCGAGCGCGGCACGCACGCGACGTGGCAGGAGAAGCCGTCGCGGCACCCCGCCGGGCAGGCCGTGACCCGCGCGCAGGTGCCCGTGCTCTCGTCGCAGAACTCCCCCGCGGGGCAGGTCACGTCGGCGCAGGGGGAGGGGTAGCAGCCCGCGACGCAGCGGCCCGCGAGGCAGGTCTCGCCGGGGGCGCAGTCGAGCTCCGCGCAGAGGTTGCGAGACGGCACGCAGCGCATCTCGCAGCGCTCGGGGCCGCAGGGGTTCTCGTCGGCGAGGCAGACGTCCTGGGCGCAGCGGTTGTGCAGGCATCGCTGCCCGCGGGGGCAGTCGCGGTCGAGGGCGCAGGTGCCGTCGAAGGCGTCGACGGCGACGTCGAGGGTCGAGCGGTCGGCCGGGGGGATGTCGAAGCTCGGCACCCGGCTGTCGACGGTGGCGTCGAGGCCCGACTCCGCGAGCGTGGCGTCTCGGGGGGCGACCTCGCTCCCGCCGCTACAAGCCGCGGTGAGGGCGAGCGCGAAGACGGCGCAGAGGGCGCGCGCGCGAGTGAGGAAAGCCACGGGGCGGCGAGTACACCACGGCCCGGCGCGGGTGTGCACGTGGGGGACACCCACTCGACGGGCGCGGGCGGGGGGCCGTAGTCTCCGCGGCCCTGCCATGAGCGACACGAGCGACGGCGCGGCGCGCGCCGACACGGGCCCCGGGAACTTCGTCGACGAGCGCGTGAGGGACGACCTGGCCCAGGGGCGCAACGGCGGGCGGTTGATGACCCGCTTTCCGCCGGAGCCCAACGGGTACCTGCACATCGGGCACGCCAAGTCGATCTGCCTGAACTTCGGCCTCGCGCAGCGGCACGGGGGCGTTTGCAACCTGCGCTTCGACGACACCAACCCCGAGAAGGAGGACGTCGAGTACGTCGAGTCGATCAAGGCCGACGTGCGCTGGCTGGGCTTCGACTGGGGCGAGCGGCTTTACTTCGCCTCGGACTACTTCGAGCAGCTCTACCAGTGGGCCGAGCGGCTGGTGACCGAGGGCAAGGCCTACGTCGACAGCCAGAGCCTCGACGAGATCCGCGCGGGCCGCGGTGACTTCTACAAGCCCGGGGTGAACAGCCCGTACCGTGACCGCTCGGTGGAGGAGAACCTCGACCTCTTCCGCCGGATGCGCGCGGGGGAGTTCCCGGACGGGGCGCACGTGTTGAGGGCGAAGGTCGACATGGCCTCGCGGGACCTGAACCTCCGCGACCCGTTGATGTACCGGATCCGCCACGCGCACCACCACCGCACCGGCGACGCGTGGTGCATCTACCCCATGTACGACTGGGCCCACGGGCAGAGCGACGCGATCGAGGGCGTGACGCACTCGATCTGCACGCTGGAGTTCCAGAACCACCGGGGGCTCTACGAGTGGTTCCTGGAGGCGCTGGGGCTGGGGGCCGAGGGGCCGAAGCAGATCGAGTTCGCGCGGCTGAACCTCACGTACACGGTGCTCTCGAAGCGCTGGTCGCAGGAGCTGGTCTCGGGCGGCTACGTCGACGGGTGGGACGACCCGCGGATGCCTACCCTCGCGGGGCTGCGTCGACGTGGGTACACCGCCGAGGCGATCCGTAACTTCTGCGACCGGGTGGGCGTGTCGAAGAGGGACAGCGTGGTCGACGTGACCCTGCTGGAGCACGCGGTGAGGGAGGACCTCAACGCGCGCTGCCCGCGGGTGATGGCGGTGCTGCGACCGTTGAAGGTGGTCATCGAGAACATCGCCGAGGGCGAGGAGCACTGGTTCGAGGGGCCGCTGCACCCCGAGAAGCCCGAGCTCGGTTCGCGGCGACTGCCCCTCACGCGGGAGATCTTCATCGAGCGCGAGGACTTCATGGAGGACCCTCCGAAGAAGTTCTTCAGGCTCGCCCCGGGGCGCGAGGTGCGGCTGCGCTACGCGTGCTTCTTGAAGTGCGAGGACGTCGAGAAGGACCCGTCCACGGGAGAGGTCACGGCGCTGCGCTGCACCTGGGACCCGACGACGAAGGGCGGCGACGCGCCCGACGGGCGCAAGGTGAAGGCCACCCTCCACTGGGTGAGCGCGGCCTACGCGCTGGAGGCGGAGGTTCGGCTCTACGACCGGCTCTTCAAGGTCGAAGACCCGATGGACGTGCCCGAGGGCAGGAGCTGGAAGGAGCACCTCAACCTCGACTCGCTCACGGTGCTGAAGGGCTGCAAGGTCGAGCCGCACCTGGCCGAGGCCGCCCCGGGGGAGCGCTTCCAGTTCGAGCGCGTGGGGTACTTCTGCGTGGACTCCCACGACTCGCGCGACGGCGTGCCGGTCTTCAACCGCACCATCGGGCTGGCCGATACGTGGGCGAAGATCGTGGCCCGGGGGTAGCCGTTTAGTTAGAGAGAGGGCGCGCGG
>JAEYZO010000634.1 GCA_023428035.1 Pseudomonadota bacterium
CGACTTCGCCCCGCCGCGATCTACACCCCCTCCCCCCTCGCGCCTGCCACCACTCAGCGACCACCCTAGGTCACTGCGGCAATCGAGCCTTGCCGTACCTTCGTGCCCCTCGTTAGGATCGCGCCCCTCGCTGGGGGACGCACTCCGTGGCCGCTGACCCTTCGCCTCGCACGATCCTGCAATCGCTGCCGAAGCAGCGGCTCGGCGAACTCGCCCGCGAGCTCGGCCACGCCCTCCCTGACGGCACGCGCGAGGCCCTCGTCGACGCCCTGCTCCCTGCGCTTCCGCCGCTGCCCGACCTCCTCGGTCGGCTCGGTCGCGACGAGCTGCGCGCGGTGTGTCGCTCGCTCTCGCTCGACGACCGCGCCCGAGGGCGCTCCGACCTCGCCGCGCGCATCCTCGGCACCAGCGCCGAGGCCCTCTCTCCGTCGCGCGCCACGCGCCCTCCTGGGGCCGTCCCTCGCGCGGGAGACATCGTCCACGCGCGGCACCGGCAGTACCTCGTCGCCGAGGTGGCCCCCGCGACGCGTCCCAACGAAGCGACGCGCGTCTCGATGGTGTGCCTCGACGACGACGCGCAGGGGCGGCCCCTCACCATCTTCTGGGAGCTCGAACTCGGCGCGCGCGTGCTCGCCCCCGAGACGCACGGGCTCGGCGAGGTCACCGGCCTCGACGCCCCGCGACACTTCGCGGCCTACCTCCACGCGCTCCGATGGAACGCCGTCACCGCCACCGACGGGCGCCTGCTCCAGGCTCCCTTCCGCGCGGGGATCCAGCTCCTCAACCACCAGCTCACGCCGCTCAAGCGAGCGCTGGAGCTTCCGCGCGCGAACCTCTTCATCGCCGACGACGTGGGCCTCGGAAAGACCGTCGAGGCCGGGCTCGTGCTGCAAGAGCTTCTGCTCCGTCAGCGCGTCGACCAGGTGCTCATCGTCTGCCCCGCCGCCGTTACGCTCCAGTGGCAGACGGAGATGCAGCGCAAGTTCGGCCTCGCCTTCGAGGTCTACGACCGCCGCTTCGTCGCCCGCCGTCGACAGGAGCGCGGCTTCGGCGTGAACCCCTGGTCGACGCACACGCGCTTCATCATCTCGTACCAGACGCTGCGGAGGCCCGAGTACCGCGACCCGCTGCTGGCGCACCTCGGCGAGCGGGCGCGCAAGTCGCTCATCATCCTCGACGAGGCCCACACCGCCGCGCCGGCCTCTACGGGGCGCTACGCGGTCGACTCGCGCATCACCAAGGTGATCCGAGACGTCGCCCCGCGTTTCGAGCACCGCCTGTTCCTGTCGGCCACGCCGCACAACGGGCACTCGAACTCCTTCTCAGCGCTCCTCGAACTGCTCGACCCGCAGCGCTTCACGCGCGGTGTGCCCGTGACGCCCGCCGCGCGCGACGCGGTGATGGTGCGACGACTCAAGCGCGACCTGCGCGCGCTGGGGAGCGGGCAGTTTCCGGAGCGACAGGTGGTGGAGGTCGCGCTCGAACACCGCGACGGACAGTGGTGGCAGGAGACGCCGCACGCCGCCCCCGTCGCTCTCGGTGGTGAAGCGACGGCGGTGGAGGTCGAGCTGTCGCACCTCCTCGCGCGCTACACGGGGCTCATGCGGCCCGCGAAGGGGCCGGGGCGGCTCGTCTTCGTCAACCTCCAGAAGCGGCTTCTGTCGAGCGTCGAGGCGTTCCATCGCACGCTCACGCTGCACGCGCGCTCGGTCGGGCGCGGCGGTACGGCGTACGCCTCCGAGGTCGACGACGACGAGGACCTCGACGACGAGCTGCGCGAAGAGCTCGACGCGACCGCCGACGAGCACCGCTCGCGCACGCTCCCCGCTGCGACGGGTGAGGCCCGCGAGCTCCTCGATCGGATGATCTCCCTCACGAGCGCGCAGCGAGACCTGCCCGACGCGCGGGTGATGGCGCTCCTCGCGTGGATCCGCGAGCACCAGTGCGAGGGCGTGGCCTTTCCACGCGGGCGGAGGGCGCCGTGGAGCGACCGTCGGGTGATCCTCTTCACCGAGTACGGCGACACCAAGCGGTGGCTGGTGAGCCTCCTGCACCGCGCGGTGGAGGACACCGAGCGCGGGCGCGAGCGCGTGATGCAGTTCCACGGGGGGATGAGCGACGCGCAGCGCGAGGCCGTGCAGCGCGCGTTCAACGGCAGTCCCTCCGAGCACCCGGTGCGCATCCTCGTGGCGACCGACGCGGCGCGCGAGGGCGTGAACCTCCAGGGCCACTGCGCCGACCTCTTTCACCTCGACGTGCCGTGGAACCCCGCGCGCATGGAGCAGCGCAACGGACGCATCGACCGCACGCTCCAGCCCGCGCCCACAGTGCGCTGCCACTACTTCGTCCTGCCGCAGCGGGCCGAGGATCAGGTGCTGCGCACCCTCGTGAGGAAGGTCGAGCGCATCGAGTCCGAGCTGGGCTCGCTCTCGGCCGTGGTGATGGATCGCCTCGCCGACGCGCTCTCGGTAGGCATCGACGAGCACAGCGGCGCGCGGGTCGAGGCCGCCACGCAGCTCGGGATGTTCGGCGACACCGTGCGCCAGGAGCTCGAGGCCGACCGCGCGACGGTGGAGCGGCTCAAGCTCGACATTGATCAGGCGGGCAAGCTCCTCAACGACTCACGCAAGGTGATGGACTTCGACCCCGCCGCGCTGCGCGACGCGATCAACGTGGGCTGCGAGCTCGCGGGGGCCGCGACGCTCACCACCGCGCCCACGGTGGCGACGGAGCCGGGGTTGGAGCTGTGGGCGCTTCCCGCGATGCCCGAGAGCTGGCAGACGACGCTCGACACGCTGCGCCCGCCGCGCGGCAAGGACGAGCCGCCGTGGGAGTGGCGCAAGCGCCCGCTGGTGCCGGTGTGCTTCACGCCTCCAACGCGGATGAACTCCGAGGTGGCGCACCTGCACCTGTCGCACCCCTTCGTGCAGCGCATCCTGGGGAGGTTCCTCGCGCAGGGCTGGTCGTCGCACGACCTGTCGCGGGTGACCGTGGTGCGCAACCCCTCCGACGGCATCGCGCGGGTCATCGCCTTCGGTCGGCTGTCGCTCTTCGGTGCGGGCGCGACGCGGCTGCACGACCAGCTCGTGAGCGTGGCCGCGCCCTGGTACGAGAGCGCTGGGGGGAACCACCTGCGTCCCTTCGCCGAGGAGGCCGACCGAAAGGCCCTCGACCGGCTGGAGTCGCTCCTCGCGGCGGCGCCCACGCTCGACGGCATCGACCCCAAGGTGCAGGCCAGGCTGGTGAAGGCCGCGCCGGGGGATTTCGCGACGCTCTGGCCGCACATCGAGGCCGAGGCCGACGCGGTGGCCCACGACGCGACGCAGGACCTGGAGCGGCGGGGGCACGCCGAGGCCGAGGCGCTGCGGCGCATTCTTGAGGCGCAGCGTGCGGCGATCGGCCGGGAGCTCAAGGGCACGCAGCTCGCGCTGTTCAGCGAGGCCGAGACGGCGCAGCGAGAGCAGTGGGAGAACGACCGCAAGTGGATGGAGCGACGCCTGGAGAGGCTCGCGCGAGAGATCGAGACGGAGCCGTCGGAGCTACCGGGCCTCTACCGGGTGGCGACGCGGAAGCTGGAGCCGGTCGGGATGGTGTATCTCTGGCCGGGGACGAGGTAATGCAAATGTTGAAACTAAGGGATCTCTACATCGGTGCTATCGATGCTCGAAACGAGCTGATGCAGGCGCCTGACCACGACGCGGCGACAGAAGAGCGATTCGTGGTGCCATCGTCACTAAATTTAGAGGAGTTTGTTGCTGGTCGCCGTTGGTTCATTACGGGGATGAAAGGGACTGGCAAAACGGCTGCCCTATATCATTTGGCTCGAGAAGTGCGTGAGAGGTTGAAGATGAAAACGCACTTTGTATTCTTTAAGGGGGACTTGAGTGCGGACGACCTTGCGAGGCTATCAAAGATTGGACACTCGACAGTTACCTCGGCAGAGGTGGGGGATTACCCTGATGCTGATTTTCAGCCGGCATGGCGCTGGTTTTTGTATAGGCAATTGGTGCGTGTGGCGGAGCGCAACAGTCTCGCCCCATCGGAGAAAAACGGGGAGTGGAAGAGGTTTGCTGAATGGATGAAGTCGCCTGTCGCAGACGACGAAGGCGGAGTTTCAAGGTTCATCCCCAAAATCGTCAAGGGCCTCGTGTCGATCTCGGCGACGCCCAAGTTGGAACTGTCTGGCGAGTGGAACTTCGACGAAGGGAACTCAACAAAGCTTCCATTCGGAGCCTTAATCAGGAAGGCAGATGATTTGTTCTCTAATCTTGGGCCGGGCGGAGATACGATTTGCGTGTTTATCGATGAGCTTGAGTTGCGCCGGGCGACGAACAAGCAGTTCGTGCGGGATGCACATCTGATCGGGGATTTGATGCTAGCCATCCAGGATGTCAACCGGAGGTCACGTGAGAGAGGTATTGGGCTTCGTGTGTACGCCGCTATCCGCTCGGAAGTGCTTACTGTAGTGTCTGCCTCTGGCAAAGAGGTAAACAAGCCGGCGGAGGATTTTGGGGGTAGAATCGTGTGGGATCCGAATCTATCGGATGATATTGGCCACCCGCTGTTGCAGATATTGGTGAAGAGGATCAAGCTTGCCGCGAATTTGGGCGAGATTGGTGACGGTGAGGTTTGGAGAAAGTATTTTCCGGACAATATTGATGATGATAGTAGTGAGAAGTATGTGCTGCATCGGAGTTGGTTTCGTCCTCGGGATGTTATCAGGATGCTGAATACCACCAAGGAGCTGTACCCGGATTCAACGGCATTTGGCGCGAGAGAGTTGAAAGGGGCATCCAAGGCTTATTCTAATAGGTCGTGGGTTGAGTTGCAGGAGGAGCTGTCGGCTTCGTACTCGGCGGAGGATATTCAGGCGATATACAAGATTCTTCGCGGTATGAAGAGATCGTTTTTTCATAGTGATTTTTCGTTAAACGCCGAGCGCTTGGCGGACAAGTATTCGGACGTCGGTGCCTTGGTGAAGGCGCGGAAGATGGTCGGCGTTCTGGAGGATCTATATAGGGTTGGTGTGATAGGTAATCTCATGCAGTTTGGGAAGACCGTGAGGCCTCGATTTGAGTTTCGTGGCGATGACGGCCTTTTGCTGGATAAAGAGATCTGTGTTCATAAGGCACTTCGACAGCATCTGTCGATCGGGTGAGCAGCCGCGTGTACACGTTTTGCAGCGCGCCGCAGTTTTCACATTCAATAGCTGATCTTTTGCGTGGGCGCCGACTGGCGTTGAGACGCGTGTCTCTCTGACTGGAGATTCGGTGGCACCCAATGCCTCGCACGGTCACGAACAAGACCAGCCATCTCGGTCGGGCCGGGCAGTTCGCGGCCATGGCCGAGATCCTCGCGCGGGGCTGGAACGTCGCGATCCCCGAAGTCGACGTGGGTGACGACGTCTTCGTCGCGCAGGACGACGGCTCGCGCCTCACCCGCGTGCAGGTGAAGACCTCGGCGGCGGAGCCTCGCGGTGACGGAGCGTGGGTCAGCAGCACCATCAAGATCCCCTTCGCGCAGCTCCGCGAGGATGAGGCCGTGCCGCTCACCTTCGCCTTCGCCGTCTGGGCCGACGCGCGGTGGCACTTCGTCGTGGTCTCCCGCACCGCCCTGCGTGAGCGCTGGTACGCCTTCGATCGAGGCCGTCGCGGCGCACGAGAGCGTGGGGAGAAGCTCAAGGGGCGGCCTCCGCTCGACGCGGGCGCCGACCCTGACGCCGTCGGGGTGCAGTTCACCCTCACCGAGCGGGATGTCACCGCCTGGGGCGGGATGAGCTTTCAGGAGTGCCGGAGCTGGGAGGTGTTCGAGCTGCTCATGCAGCCTGAGCCGAGTCCGTCCACAGGAGCTGGTCCGTCTTCGAGTCCCGCACTTCGAGGCGCCAGCGGGAGCGAAAGCGCTCCAGGCTCAGGCCGGTCAGGAGGGTGACGACTTGAGGCTCGATCGCGCCGAAGCTCTGTTCGATCGCGTCCTTGGTGTCGAGGGCCACGGTCACGCGCGTCGTGGGCATCACCTGGCCCTCATGCACCGCGAGGATCTGCTCGCGGCTCTCGATATCGAGCGCGAAGGTGTAATTGTCGAAGCCCCGCGTCGCGTAGATCACGATCGGCGCGTCGGCGCTGGCAGATCGAGTGGGCTCCTCGCTCATGCGCGCGAGTCTGCGCGTGGCTCCCATGGGTCGCAAGACCTCCGAGAGGGTGTGTGACCGACCTCGAATCCCGCTTCCACGCTGAATGGCTCGGGCTCGTACAGCCCGTGGAAGGGCTCGTCGTCTCCGTCCCCGTCCTCACCGACGCGCAGTGCATGCGTCGGCAGCCGCTCGCGCTCCAACAACAGCTCGCCGACCTCGCGCCCGCCGACCCCGACTCGGGCGTACGGCGTATCGCAGACCTCCACGCCTTCCTCGCCGCGCTCCTCGACTGGGACGGGCTCTACGACACGGGCGAGGCCCTCCCCGACGACCTCTCGCTGTACGTGCCCGAGGGGCAACAGACCCTGCGGCCCACCCTCGCGCTACGGCACCTCACGGCCCCTGAGGCGCCCTCCACGTCGGCCGACGACTCGACCCCCGCCTCGCGCGCCGGGGCGGCCTACGTCGCGCTCCTGTGGGACCTGCCCGCCGGGCTCGACCTCGACAAGCCCGAGACCGCCACCGGACCGTGGGAGTATCCGCCCTCGGCGAAGTTCGACCGGCTCTTGCGCGCGTGCCGCGTGCCCATCGGCGTCCTCACCAACCGCGAGGTCGTGCGCCTCGTGTACGCGCCGCACGGGGAGTCGTCGGGGCACATCACCTTTCGCGTCGACGACATGGCCTCCGTCGCGGGGCGGTCGATCTTCGACGCCTTCGTGATGCTCCTCACGGCCGAGCGCTTCTTCGGCGTCAGCCCCGAGCACCAGCTCCCGGCCCTGTTGCGCGACTCGCGCACCCGGCAGGCCAACGTCACCAACGAGCTCGCCGAGCAGATGCTCGACGCGCTCCATGTGCTCCTCGCGGGCTTCGTGGCCGCCGCCGAGCGCGACGGGAGCACGCACCTCGACGACGCCCTCGCGCGCGACGACGACCACACCTACAAGGGTCTGCTCACGGTGCTCCTGCGCCTTGTCTTCGTGCTCTACGCCGAGGACCGAGGGCTCCTGCCCGTGGAGCACCCCGCCTACGCCGAGGGCCTTTCGGCGCTCGGGCTCTTCGAGCAGTTGCAGCGCGACCACGGCGAGTGGCCTGACTCCATGGCGCGTCGCTTCGGGGCGTGGCCTCGGCTGGTGGCGCTGTTCCGCGCGGTGTTCCTCGGGGTGGAGCACGGCGACCTCGTGATGCCCGCGCGGCGCGGAGAACTCTTCGACCCGCACCGCTTCGCCTTCCTCGAAGGGTGGGGGCCCGACGGCGCTGCGCCCATCGAGGACTCCGACACGCAAGGCCGCGTGCGCGTGCCCACCGTCGACGACGAGACGGTGTTCCGCGTGCTGGAGCGCTTGCTCGTGTTCCAGGGGCAGCGGCTGTCGTACCGCGCGCTCGACGTGGAGCAGATCGGCGCCGTGTACGAGGCGCTGATGGGCTTTCACGTCGTGCGGCTCACGGGGCCGTCGCTCTGCGTGAAGGGCGCCAAGGTCTGGATCGCCGCCGCCGAGGTGCTCGCGCAGGCCCCCGCGCAGCGCGCCGCGTGGGTGGCGACGACCGCTGCCCTCGCCAAGAGCGCGACGACGAAGCTTGCCGAGGCGCTGCGAACGGCGACCACCGAGGCCGAGGTGCTCACCGCGCTCGAACCCCTGCGCCTGCGCGGAAGCGTGAACGGACGCGTGGGCCAGCTCGTGATCCAGCCCGGCGCGGAGCGTCGACGCACCAGCTCGCACTACACGCCCCCGTCGCTCACCGCGCCGATCGTGCGGCGCACGCTGGAGCCGCTGCTCGCGGCGATGGGCGCGGAGCCCGCGTCGGAGCGCCTGCTCGACCTGAAGGTGTGCGACCCCGCGATGGGGAGCGGGGCCTTCCTCGTGGAGGCGTGTCGCTTCCTCGCCGACCAGGTGGTCGCCGCGTGGACGCGCGAGGGACGTCTCGACCTCGTCGCGAGCACCCACGGCGACGTGGTGCTGCACGCGCGGCGGCTGGTGGCGCAGCGGTGCCTCTACGGCGTCGACAAGAACCCGCTCGCGGTGAGCCTCGCGCGGCTGTCGCTGTGGCTGGTGACCCTCGCCAAGGACGAGCCCTTCACCTTCGTCGACCACGCGCTGCGCCACGGAGACTCGCTGGTGGGCCTGGACCTGGAGCAGATCCGGTCGTTCCACTGGAAGCCCGGCGCGCAGTTGGAGCTCGCGCGAGAGCTCATCGACACCGCGTTGCAAGAGGCCCTCGACGCGCGCCAGCGCATCCTCTCGCTCGCCGCGCAGGACGACACCCACGCGAAGGAACACCTCCTCTGGGACGCCAACGACGCCCTCGCGCCTGTACGCCTCATCGCCGACCTCATCGTCGGAGGCTTCTTCGCGGAGTCGAAGGACAAGGCCCGCGAGGCCGAGCGCAAGCGCCGCCTCGACCTCGTGGTGCGCTGGCTCGACAGCCACCGCGAGCCGCCGGAGGAGCTCGTGGCGATGCAGAAGCAGCTTCGCGAGCGCGTGCCGGCCTTCCACTGGTGGATCGAGTTCCCCGAGGTGTTCTACGGCGAGAGGCCCGACCCGCTCGACGGCGACAGGGTCAACCGCGTCGCGTGGATGGACGCGTTCGTGGGGAATCCGCCGTTCGCGGGGAAGAACGGGATCTACGAGTCTGGTGGGCCGGGCTACTTGGAGTGGCTTTTGGGGGTCAACGAGGGCGCCCACGGCAACGCGGACCTGAGCGCGTACTTCTTTCGGCGGTCGTTCGAACTGCTCGGTAACAACGGCGCAACGGGCCTCATCGCCACGAACACCATCGCCCAGGGCGACACGCGCACGACGGGGCTGCAAGCCATGCTGGCGCGGGGGGCGCACATCTACGACGCTGTGCAGAGCATGTCGTGGCCTGGAGTGGCGGGCGTCGCGGTCTCCGTCGTTCATTTCGCCAAGGGTGAGGTCGCGCCGGGGCTCGGGTTCAGTCGACTCGATGGGAAGCGCGTCAACTGCATCGATTCCCGGCTCCGCTCGGGGCAAGAGCGCCCAGATGCGCAACGGCTGCCTGCCAACCGCGATGCGTGGTTCATGGGGTGCAAGGTCTACGGCGAGGGCTTCTTCCTCACGCCCGAGGAGCGGAATGAACTCGTTGGGAAGAGCCCCGCGAACGGCGAACGCATCTTCCCGCTGATCGGGGGCGAGGAGATCAACAGCGATCCGAACCTCGCGTTTCATCGCTACGTCATCTCCTTCGGGCAGATGCCACTGGAGGATGCCGAGCGCTGGCCGGATCTGATGAAGATCGTCCGAGAGCGCGTGAAACCCGAGAGAGACAAAGCGCGCGAGTCGACGGCGGACGGTGCCCACCGGAAGAAATACTGGTGGCAGTTCGCGCAGCCTCGGCCGGAATTGATCGATGCGCTTCGACCGCTGTCTCGGTGCATCGTGAACTCGCAGGTCTCGAAACACCTCATCTTCGCGTTCCAGCCGACCGACCGAGTCTTCGCGCACACGCTGTACGTGTACCCACTGGAGAGTGCTGGCGCTCTGGCGATCTTGCAGAGCAGAGTTCACGAAGCGTGGGCGGCGCTGCACTCGTCTTCGATGCGATCGGACATGCGGTACGGCGGCGCTGACTGCTTCGAGACGTTCCCATTCCCAGCGGGCGATCCCCGAGCGGTGATTCCGCAGTTGGCGGCGGTAGGAGAGCGTCTCTACAGCCAGCGAGCGCAGTACATGGTCGACGCCACGGCGGAGGAGTCGAAGCCCGTGGGGCTCACGACGACGTACAACCGGCTGAAGGAGCCGGGCGTGAGCGAACCGCGCATCGCGGCGCTGCGCGCGCTGCACGAGGAGATGGACCGCGCGGTGTATACGGCGTACGGGTGGGAGGATCTCGCCGCGCGAGTGCCGTCGTTCTGCGTCGCGAGCGCTGAAGACCAGCGGGCACTGGAGGCGTTCGAGGCCGAGGTGATCGATCGACTGTATGAACTCAATGCTCAGCGCGCGGCGGGGGAGCAGGCGCGCGGTGCGGCCGCGCCGGTGAGAGCGCAGTCGGCGAAGGGGCGCAAGAAGACCGGTGCGGATGTTCAAGGCGATCTGGGCATCGACTGAAGGGGAGAAGTGAGCCGTGACGACCGCGCATCGTTTTCTCGCAGTGCTGCCCGAGACAGCGACGGACTTCTCGGACGAGAAGATCGATCGGATCTTGAGGAAGTCGCTGGATGTTCCAGTGGATGCAAATCCGTTGATAGATATCTTGGAGGCGATGCCCGGCGGCGTCTTGTCCATGATAAACGACGTGCGCGTTCGTCGAACACTTCGGAATGAGGGTTTCATGGCCCTGGATGCCTCAGACCGGAAGAAGCTCTACGAGGCCAATCAGACGTTGCTCGTTGCGGTGCTGAGGCGGATGCTCAAGTCGGGGCGTTTTCGTGAGAATTCGCTCCCGATTCAGTACATCAACGAAGGCGATGCGCGGCTGAAGCACCTTCGCTGTTCGGAAGGCCGATTCTTCGTCGATCGTCTCTACGCGGCGCACCCGTATGTCTCTGACGTCTACATCTCGTTCGCGGATTTTCACGGGTTCCTGCTCGACGAAAAACGGAGCGAATTTGTCCGTCTCGCGCGGTGCTTGGGAGCTCGGTCCGTCCGTCTCCTTCACCACGACGAGGACGGTGCAGAGGGACGTGTGAAGGTAGGTGTTGCGGACGTGGGCGGAGTCGAGGCCGGTGGGATGCGGAAGACCTCCAATCGCTTCGACCTGTCGGCGACGTATGAACAACCCGGTACGTCCGCTCCACGATTGCCTGATCAGCTTACGTGGTACCACCACGAGCCGCTCTGGCAGGAGATGGCAGCGGGACGTCTGGAGAGCGGGCTGTCGACGTTCAAGGTCACGTTCTCGTACGCGAAGGACTTCGGCGTGAATGCGGGTCTCGTTGGCATGGTCGAGGAGATGGGCCTCGACATTGGGGGCAGTTTCAACTCCGCCCAGAGGCTCAAGCAGCAGTACGAGCTGACGTTCTGGCCAAAGCGATAAAGTCGAGTGTGCTGGTGAGCGTAGTTAGAGGAGGCTGAGATCGTGCCGATTGTGCTCGCGCCGGAATTTGTGAAGGTTGAATGGGGAGAGAATGAGTTCCCCCCAGATTGGTACAATCTTGGCCTGATTTCCTTGTTGCATCGCTCGCTCGCGATGCCGGAGGAGATCGTGCGCTTTCCCAGATTTCGCAAGGACTTCAGTCAGCCCGAGGCTCAGGCGTGGTGGCGCACGGGAGTCTATCTTTGCATCCGACTCTTGGGGTGGCCCATCGACGTAATGGCGGCACGCATCGGCAGTTGGTACATGGCGGGCCGACCGACGCTAGGCGACCCCCGATTGCAGGCGCTGAAGACAATTTGGGACAGCGAGGGCCAACTCTCGTTGCTCGCGTGCTGGTGCGCACCAGGGTACTGGCCCGAGTTGAAGCACGGTCGCTTCGAGGGCGTGGTGGACGGCATTGATTACCACCGTGTGAGCGATCTCTGCGAAGGTTGCCGCCACCCTCCTAAAGGCAATCTCGAAGGAGGCGACTCGCTGCACCTGCGATACTGCGATCTGATCATGAAGTCGGATACTCCGCGCATGAGCGGGGAGCTATACCGGATGGATCCCGAGGCTCGGCGAGCGTTGCTCCTCGTTCCGGAGTTTCTAGATTGGCCGACCGATCTAGTACATGTGCATGGTCGGCTTCCGAAGACGTCTCCGCACCACTGGACGGTGGACGTGGTGGACCGGTCGGTCGGCTGGCTCGGCGCATTTCGGCGGAGCGACGTTACGGGGCGGTGGTTCTTGGGGCGGCATCGAGTCCACATGGGGCAGTGGTGAAGTGGGAAATGGACGTGAAAGACGAGGCTCGATTGGGGAAGGTGCTGATCGCGATTGCCGTCGTGGTCGTGCTATTCGGAATGAAGATGCGGCTGGAAAATGGTGGGAACTCATCATCATCTCGCATGCCTACGGTTGCCGGTCATTCGCCTCGGGTTAATGCCGCAGGAAACGTGATTGTCCCAATGGTTCCTGCCGCTCGGCGACTAGACTTGGCGCGGCGCGCGATGGCAACAGGGTTTGATGAGCAGCGGGGTTTTGGTGGAGATCTCGCGTCGGCGCGATCTCAATTGGAAGCGATACCAGCGACGGCTCCTGAGGCTCAAGAAGCGTCGCGCCTACTTCAGGAAATCGATGCTCGCAGGACGCGTGAGCGCGAATTCCTAGTCCGAACTGCGCCTCGCTGTGAAGTTCGTCTGCGCTTCGACGAGCCGATCAACATCACGATTGCTGAAAGGGGGGAGCGCCCTCCGAGAAACGCTCGCTCTGGCGCGATGTGCGGCGGCTCAATCGCGTTCAACCAGCGTCGACAGCGACTCCATTTCGTGGTGTCTCCCGACGTTGGTGACCAGCGAGTTGTCCAGATGTGGGCATTCTCCGTGGAGTTGGACCTCGCTGATTTGCCTCGGGACACGGACCTGCCGCTTCGCGACTACACCTGCCGTACTGGTGCCGGGGGAGCATGCTCGGCGGGGAAGATTCAGGCGTTTCATACTCAGGCCGTGTCTGTAGATGGTCGACTGGTGCCGGTCAGTGCTCAAGCATTTGGAGAAGGCTCGCCGTCTACCAGTGGGACGCTACGGATCTCGAACTCTGGTGATGTCTGGACCATGACGCTCAACGGCGCCCTTGGGGCTCAACGCGGTGCCGGTTCGCTTCCGCTCTCGGGATCCGTGCAGTTCCGCGCGTCAGCGGTGCCTCGTGCACTGCCCCGCTGACCGCGCGGTTCGGGCCTCGACGCTACGCGTTCTGCTGTCGCCAAACCCGCCGATGCACCGACGACTGTCGGGCATCCATCCATTCTTCAGGCTCCGAGGCAAAGGAAGAGTGTGGTAGACGTCCGTTCAGGAGCCTCTAGCCCGTGAGCGATGGCAGTGCGATCGAGTGGACCGACGCGACGTGGAACCCCGTGCGGGGCTGCACGAAGATCTCCCCCGGCTGCAAGCACTGCTACGCCGAGACCTTCGCGGAGCGCTGGAGAGGCATCGAGGGGCACCCCTACGGGCAGGGTTTCGACCTGAGGCTGGTGCCCGAGAAGTTGTCAGAGCCCCTGGGGTGGAAGCGTCCTCGGAAGGTGTTCGTGAACTCCATGAGCGACCTGTTCCAGGACGGGGTCGACGACGACTTCATCCGGCGGGTCTTCGACACGATGAACCGCGCGGACTGGCACACCTACCAGGTGCTCACGAAGCGCGCCGAGCGCATGCGCGACGTGACCCGTGCGCTGCCGCGTGAACTCGTGCGGCGGTCGCACATCTGGCTGGGTGTCAGCGTCGAAGACCGTCGGTACGGCCTGCCCCGGGTGGACCTGCTTCGAGACGTTCCCGCCGGGGTGAGGTTCCTCTCGATCGAGCCACTGCTGGAGGACCTGGGCGAGATCGACCTCACGAACATCGACTGGGTGATCGTGGGCGGGGAGAGCGGTCCGCGTTCGCGCCACATGCAGGCCGCGTGGGTTCGCTCGATCCAGCGTCAGTGCGCGGCGCAGAAGGTGCCCTTCTTTTTCAAGCAGTGGGGTGGCGTGCAGAAGAGCAAGGCGGGGCGCGAACTCGACGGCCGGACATGGGACGAGTTCCCTCGCCCGGCGAAGGAGCCTCGACGAGGCGCATCCGCGCGCCCGCTTCGTCTCGCCGTGGTGGAGTAAACAAGCCGGGGGGAGAGACTCATGGACACCGATGCCTACGAGGGCCGAGAGCAGAGCCTCGCGAAGCACGAGATCCTCAAGAGGTACCTAGAGACGCTGGCCTTCAAGATTGGCCAGGCCAACCAGTTCAGGCCCGAGCTGACGTTCAACTATGTCGACGGCTTCTCCGGGCCCTGGGAGTCGAAGACGGACGACCTGAGCGACACGTCGCCGTCTCTCGCGCTCCAACGTCTCTCGGCCGTGCAGAACGACCTTCGAGCGTCCGGTCGGAAGTTCACCGTGCGCGCGTTCTTCGTCTCGCTCGACAAGCGCGGCGCGGAGAGCCTGGGTCGTCTTCGAGACATTTTTCCTGGGGCGGAGATCGAGATCGTGACTGGCGAGTTCGAGGCGCACATCGACGCCGCGCGTCGCTTCGTCCGGGTCGGTCGTGACCCCTTCGCCTTCCTGTTCATCGACCCGACGGGATGGACGGGCTTCGGACTCAAGGCGATCACTCCGCTTCTCCGTGAGGGTCGCGGTGAGGTGCTGCTCAACTTCATGACGAGCAAGATCCACCGCTTCGTCGAGACCGGGCAGCAGCACCTCATCCCGTCGTTCGTGGACCTCTTCGGCGACGCAACGTACCGCGATGCGTGGCGCGATCTCGATGGGCCCAAACGCGAGGAGCGTATGGTCGACACCTACTGCGCGCGGCTGAAGCAGGCGGGGGGATACCTCCACTGCGTGAGCGCGGTGATCCTCAACCCGACCTCTGATCGCACCCACTACCACTTGATCTACGGCACCCGCAGCGATGAGGGTCTGGTCGTCTTCCGGGACGTGGAGCGCAAGGGGATCGAGACGCAACGGAAGCTGCGCGCCGAGGCGAAGCAACGGGGGCGAGTTTCACGCAGCGGTCAGGGTGAGCTGTTCGATGGCGCGGTGTTGGTGACGCGGAGCTACGAGGACGAGCTGCGGGAGCGATACCTACCCCGCGCCATACAGCGGCTGGATGAGATGATCGGGGCGGGCGGCGAGGTCGCGTGGGATGAGCTCGTTCGGCGGGCCCTCCAAGTGCCGCTGGTCTCGGAGGCCGACGTGAAGGAGTGGCTCAAGGAGCAACGTGCGCGGGGAGACGTAGAAGTTCTCGGACTCGAACCCAGCGAGCGCGTGCCGAAGCGTCGACACAATCACCGCGTGCGGAGGGTGACGTGAAGCGCCTCGACGAGCTTGTGCGATCCGAGCGGCACTTCACGTCGGGGCTGCTGCTCCATCTTCTGCTTCACGCGGACCTGCGCGGCGTCGACGCCTTCGTCGATCTTCTCGTCGCGCGAGGCATCCTCGCCGCGCGCCCCGTCGCGGTGGCCGCGACGGACCCGAGGACGCAGGTGATCGCGGAGTTCGCCACTCGGAGAGATCTCCTCGCGGTCGGCGGTGCGGTCGACGAGACGGTCCCCCGCGATGTGATCGACGTCGTGGTCGTCGTTGGCGACGTGCTCATCGCCGTCGAGGCGAAGTTCTTCACGAGGCCGACCCCGCGCGAGGTCCGCGACCAACTCCTCACCCAGCGCAACGCTCTCGGCGCCATCGTGGGTGACCCGTCGTTCGGAGTGTCGCGCATCGTGCAAGTGTTCCTCGAGCACGGGCGCCAGCTCGCGGCGAAGGACCTCGGCTGCGAAGGGGTGCTTACGTGGGACGACGTGCACGGCCTCGCGATCGACCTGCTCGGGGAGAACTCCTACGTCGCGCGGCAGTTCGCGAACGCGCGCACGCGGTGTGACGAGGAGCTGCGCACCAGCACGCCGGGCGAGATCCTCTGGGCGGGCGAGACGGACTTCGGCGGTGTCGTCGCCATGTGCCGCCGTGACGGCGATGCGGTGTGGGTCGGCTTCACGGGCGGCGAGCGCAAGCTGAGGCAAGACTCGGCATCTCGGCTTCGAGCCCGGCCCTGGAAGTGGGATCGCGCCGACAGCCCCCTCAACGCGCGCAAGGACCGCTCGAACTGGATCCCGGGTCGTCGGTTCCTGTCGATCCTCGGAGAGCTCGGAGCGTTCGACGCGGGCACGACGTGAAGGGGCGTCGTGAGCTTCGCCGGGAGAACCCTCGCGCACATCCTCCACGGCGTTGCGCGCCGTCTACCCCTCGACGGGGGCGAGGGACGCTTCGAAGGCGCGCCACTCCGCCTCCCAGGTCGCCGACGCCACGTTGATCCCCGCGACGGGGTTCGGGTGCTGCCACACCGGCATCTTGCAGATGGTCGCCGACTGGCCCTGACGGCGCCGCCCCAGCGTCGGCTTCAGATCCGCAGCGCTGAGGGCGGCGAGCGCGCGCGGGACGATCGCGGCGCTGGCCACGCGTGGGTCGACCTTGCCGGTCCAGCCACCGGCCTTCAGGCAGAGGCCGTCGTCGGTGAGCTCCAGGTAGAGGTAGACCGGCGGTGTGCTCCCAGGGATCTTCCGCCATGACGCCGTCGACGTCGCGATGACGTTGTGGCTTTGGATCGACACCTCCCACGGCTTCTCGCCCGCAAGCTCCAGTCGGCGCGCGAAGAGGGCGAGCTGATACGCACGTCGGGTTCGGGGCCGGTACCCGTGGCGCGCTTCTGAACCATCGAGCGCGTCGTCCGCACCGTCACGTCGGGCGCGCTCGAAGGCGAGCTCGCGCAGCCACGGTCGAACGATCGCAGGGTCGCCCGCGTCGAGGAGCGACGACTCCAGCGACAACAGGTCATCGACGCCGAGCCTCGCCACCCCCGGGGGAAGACCTCGCTCGACGCGGCACACCTGCGCGGCTCCCAGCGCGAGGAGCGCCATCGCGTGGTGCGCGCCCTTCTTCGCGCGTACGCCCTTTCCGAGGAGTTCGAGCTGTTCGCGGCGGGGCGACGCGTCGACCTTCATCTCGACGCCGAGCCAGTGCACCTCATCCCGCGCCGTGAACGACACGAGCAGGTCGATCACGCTGTTCGCCCCATCGCCGACGGAGACCTCGGGCACGGCGCTGAGGGTCGTGATCGACGCGGGGTCGATCGCGGCCTTCGTCGCGCACTCCCAGAGCCCGGCGGCCACCGCCTTCGACGCGGCGGTGCCTCTCGTCAGCGCGTGGATGAGGACGCCCGTGTGGATCTTCTCCAGCGAGTACCCCGCCACGCGCACCCAGGTGAGCTCCTCGGCGGCTGCGCTGAGGTCCGCCCCTTCCACGACGCTCATGCGCGCACCGTAGATGCGTCGATGAGGGACGGTCAACGCAAGCGAGCACGCCACGAATGGCCGCGTTCTTCGCGAGGCCGCCGAAGAATGTCCGTTCCCGCGCGCATCGCGCTGGCACCCGAGCGCGGCCCTGCACGATCATCCCCCGCGATGCCCACCGCCGCTCCGAGCGCCGCCGTGCGCACGCACCTAGTCGACGCCCTCGCGGCCGACCTCGTCGGTCCCTTCGACGGCGACCCGCAGTCCACCGAGGTGCTCAAGCTCGTCCCCTCGCGCTTCTACCTGACGGGCTTCCTCGCGCCCTCGGGGGCCTGCCTCGCCAGCGACCCCACCGACCACGAAGACTTCGGCGCCGGGAGCGACACCGACGACGACGAGCCCGGCGAGGCCACCCCCGAGCCCAAGGCCCCGAAGCTCCTCCCCGCGTCGGTGGGCCTCTCGGTGCTACTCCCGCCGGGGCAAGGCGACAGCGTCCACGTCACCCTGCGCTACGCCGAGTACCTCCCCGGCACCGCCGACGAGACCCCCGAGGGCAAGTCCCGCCCGCCGCAGGAGTGGCAGCGCGTCGCGCGTCGCCCCGTGCAACTGCGGGTGCCCCTCAACCCCGAGCGTCTCGCACGCGGCGAGGAGATCCCCGGCTCCGACGGCCTCTACCTCGAAGGGCGCCTCGTGCCCGCCGTCGCGCCGGGCCTCGCCGACGGCGTGCGCGCGCTCTCGCTCTTCGTGGTGAACCACCGCGCGCCCGTGACCGAGCCCGGCAAGGGCGACATGGCCTTCGTGTTCCAGGTCGCACTGGAGCTGCGCCACGACGCGGGCCGGGTGCCGCGACCCAACCGCCGCGACGAGGGCTCCGACGACGCCGACGACCGCATCGCTGACCTTCAGTACCGCGACCGCGTGGAGTGGGCCGTGGGTCACGGCGTGTCGGCAGTCCCGCTCTGGGAGGGCGAGCGCGTGGTGGGCGCGCGCACCGAGTGGCTCCCGCGCGCCGAGGTGCGTCCCGTAGTGAGCCGCGAGCTCGACGCGATCGACACCACCATGGAGGCCCTCGCCGCCGTGCCCGACGGCGCCACGCTGCGAGAGCGCCTCCGCCCTCTGATCGACGCCTACGGCGCGTGGATCGAGGCGCAGTACGCCGTACCGCTCGACTCCGCGCGCCGCGTCGACACGCGCGAGCGTCTGATGGACGACGCCCGCCGCGCCCGCGCCCGCATCACCGAGGGCCTCGACCGGCTCGCGTCGCGCGACGACCTCTTCGCGGCCTTCGTGATGGCCAACCGCGCGATGGCGCTGCAAGCGCGCAAGCGCGACCCCAAGCGCTACGAGACGCAAGCGCCGCGCTGGAGGCTCTTTCAGCTCGCGTTCCTGCTCCTGAACGTCGCGGGCCTCGACGACCCCACCCACGCCGACCGCGCGTGCGTCGAGCTGATCTTCTTCCCCACGGGCGGAGGCAAGACCGAGGCGTACCTCGGCGTGATCGCCTTCGCCCTGGTGCTGCGCCGTCTGCGCGGACGCGCTCGCCCCGACGGCGGCTACGGCGTCACGGTGCTCCTGCGGTACACGCTGCGCCTGCTCACGCTCGACCAGCTCCAGCGCGCGGCGACGCTCGTGTGCGCGCTCGAGACGATGCGCCGCGAAGACCCCGAGCGCCTCGGCGACGTGCGCTTCAGCGTGGGCCTCTGGGTCGGACGCACCGCGACGGCGAACACCCTCGCCGAGGTGAGCGAGCGCGTCACCACCTGGAAGACCCAGCGCGACAACACCAAGGCCCCGTCTCCCTTGCCGCTCCTCACCTGCCCGTGGTGCGGCTTCGCGCTCGACCCCGACACGGTCACGCTGCAACCGTCGAAGACCGCGCCGACGCACGTGCGGATCCTGTGCAAGAACTTCCGAGGCTGCGACTTCGGCCAGGGCAACAAGCGCTTCGCCGAGGAGGGCCTGCCGCTGGTCTTCGTCGACGAGCAGGTCTACCGCGAGCTGCCATCGTTCCTCGTGGCGACGGTCGACAAGTTCGCGATGCTCCCCTGGCGCGCCGAGGCGGGGATGCTCTTCGGCCGCGTCCACTCGCGCGAGGGAGGCCGCTTCTTCGGCACCCCTGACAGCCCCACGCCAGCGCGTCACGCGGCGCTCCTGCCCGAGGGCCTGCGCCCGCCCGAGCTCATCGTGCAGGACGAGCTGCACCTCATCGCGGGCCCCCTCGGCACGATGGTGGGCCTCTACGAGACGGCCATCGAAGCGCTCTGCGAGACGACCCGCACCGACGGCGCGCGCATCCGCCCGAAGCTCCTGGCCTCGACGGCGACGGTGCGGCGCGCGCGGCGACAGATCCAGTCGCTCTTCGACCGCGAGGACGTGGCGCTCTTCCCTCCGCCGGGCATCGACGAGGGCGAGACCTTCTTCGCGCGCCCCGCGCCCGAGGCCGACGGACGTCTCTACCTCGGCGTCGCCGCCGGAGGCCGCGCGATGAAGGCCGTGCTCCTCCGCGTGTACGTGACGCTCCTCACAGCGGCGTGGCGCGCGCTGCCCGAGGGCGCTGCGGGCGACGCGGCGGCCGAGCCCTACACAACGCTGGTGGGCTACTTCAACGCGCTGCGCGAGCTCGGAGGGATGCGCCGCCTCGTCGAGGATGAGGTCCGCTCGCGCTGCCTCAAGATCACGGAGCGCGGCACGGGAGACCCCGCGACGAGCGCGCGCTGGTTCCGCACGAGAGAGCTCGGAGAGCCGGTGGAGCTCACGTCGCGCGAGAGCCTCGGGAGCATCGCCCGCACCCGCACGCGCCTCGGCTATCCCCACACGCACGAAGAGCACGTCGACGTGCTGCTCGCGTCGAACATGATCTCCGTGGGCGTCGACATCGACCGCCTCGGGCTGATGGTGGTCGCGGGTCAGCCGAAGACGACGAGCGAGTACATTCAGGCGACCTCGCGCGTGGGGCGTCAGGCGAAGTGGCCGGGCCTCGTGGTGACCGCGTTGAACCTGCACAAGCCCCGCGATCGTTCGCACTACGAACGGTTCACCGCGTGGCACGAGAGCTTCTACCGCCACGTCGAGGCCGCGAGCCTGACGCCCTTCTCTGCGCCCGCGTTGGAGCGTGGCTTCGCGGGGGCGCTCCTCGCCGTGGCCCGTCACCGCGACGGCACGCTGCAACCGAGCGACGGCGTGATGGAGGTCGAGGCCCAACGCGCGGCGCTCGACGCGATCCTCGAAGGCTTCGCGACGCGCGCTGGGAGGGAGCGACTCGGGCTCGACGCGCGCGGTCACGAGGCCCTGGTCGAGACGCTGCGCCAGCGCGGAGAGAGCCTGGTCGACAGTTGGGTCGCCCTGGTGCGCGCGAGCCGCGAGGGCGCGTCGCAGCGGTGCTGGTCGCCCTACGACCGCGACCGCAAGGGCAAGCCGATGTTGTTCACGGTGCTCGACGCCGAGGCGCCGCCCACGGGGAGCGACGACGCACGCTTCGCCGCGCCCACGTCGATGCGCGACGTGGAGCCCACCACCCACGTCTGGGTCGAGCGCGCGAAGCTCTCGCGCAAGGGAGCGGGCGCGTGAAGCCCAAGCGGAACTCCTGGGCTGCCTCGACGCAGGCTGCGCCGCCCGACGGAAAGATCCGTCGCAGCCAGCTCCTCACGGCCTACGGCGCGGGCGCGATGGTCGACCTCATTGATGACGCGGTGGTCATCGGGGGCCTGGACTACTGGCAGGGCGACGGGATGCGCGTGCTCACCGAGCCCCGCCTCTGCGCGAGCCTCAACGCGCGACGGCGGCAGCAGGGCTTGAAGGAGCTGCGCACCGAGGAGCCCTTCAGAGAGCCTCCCGCCTGCGACGACCAGGACGCGCGTCGCGGCAAGGGCATCCGCGCGGTGGAGTTCCCGACGTGGTTCGTGTGCCAGAACCCGAAGTGCCGCGCGCTCGTGCAGGCGTGGCATGGGCTGGAGCGCAAGGGCGGCCACTACCTGCACCGCTGCGACGACCGCAAGAGCGGGGCGATCTGCGTGCCCGTGCGCTTCGTCGCCGCGTGCCCGAGGGGTCACCTGGAGGAGTTCCCGTGGGTGTGGTTCGCCCACGACGGCCCGAGCTGCGGGAGCGCGCGTCTGGTGCTCGACGAGGGCGCCTCAGGGGACTTCTCCGAGATCGTGGTGCGCTGCCGCGCGTGCCGAAAGTCGCGCCCGCTGTCGAAGGGACGCGCCGGCCTTCCGAAGTGCCACGGCGAGCGACCGTGGCTCGGTGAGGAGGGCGACGAGCACGACTGCGTCGAGGAGCTGCGCCTCGTGGTGCGCACCGCGAGCGACGCCTACTTCGCGCTGGTCGAGAGCGCGCTGTCGATCCCGCCCGTGAAGGAGCTCGCGCTGCGCGAGGCCATCGACCGCGTGTGGAACATCCTCCAGGTCGCCACGTCCGCGACCTTGCCTGCGTTCCGAACGGTCCCCGAGGTGTTCAAGGCCACTGAGGGCTACAGCGACGCCGAGGTGCTCGCCGCCGTCGAGGCCCGTCGCGCGGGATCGCCCGTAGAGCACGGCCCGGTGCGGACGGCGGAGTTCCGTCAGTTCATGGGCGCGGCCGACGAGGTCGCGGGCAAGCTCGCCTCGCCGAGCGACATCTTCTTCGCCGCGCGTGCAGTGAGGGAGCCCGCGTTGCCCGCGTCAGTGGAGCGCGTGGTGCTGGCCCACAAGCTCTGCGAGGTGCGCGTGCAGGTGGGCTTCACGCGCCTGTCGCCGACGACCTCGGACCTCCAGGGCGAGTATCAGGTCACCGCTGCGGCGCTCGGGCTCCAGTCCGACTGGCTCCCCGCGTCGGAGGTGCGCGGCGAGGGCATCTTCGTGAGCCTCGACGAAGACGCGTTGCGCGCGTGGGAGTCGCGCCCGGCCGTGCGTGCGCGTGAGCAGTCGCTGCGCGCGGGCTACGCGAAGTGGTGCGCGCCGATGGCTGAGCCGCCGGAGTTCCCTGGGGTGCGCTTCTATCTTCTGCACGCGCTCTCGCACCTGGTCATCACGGCGCTGTCGCTGGAGTGCGGCTACGCGGCGAGCGCGATCCGCGAGCGCATCTACTGCTCCCTGCCGCACGACCCCGTGCCGATGGGCGCGATCCTCTTGGCGACGGGGAGCGCGGGCACCGAGGGCACGCTCGGAGGTCTCGTCGAGCAGGGACGCCACCTCGCGCGCCACCTCCGCGCGGCGTGGGACCTCGGCGCGCTGTGCGCGAACGACCCCGTGTGCGGCCACCACCTGCCCGACGGAGACCAGACCGGGCGTCTCCTGGAGGGCGCGGCCTGCCACGGCTGCCTCTTCACGGCGGAGTGCTCCTGCGAGCGCTTCAACCAGTTCCTGGATCGTGCGCTGGTGGTTCCGACGCTGGGGTGCGACCCGGCGGTGGCCTTCTTCCGTGAGCGCCCGTGATCGAGCTCGCCGACGTGTCGCTGCCCGACCTGGAGCGCCTCGCCCACGCGCTCGATGGCGCGGGCGAGACCGAGCTGGTGACGCAGGCGCGGCTGTCGCGGTCGGGCCTCGATGGTGTGGGCGCGGCGCTGGTGGGTCAGTCGGTGGGGACCGCGCGTGCGGTGCTGGGCGCGGTGATCGCGGAGCGGAGGCGTCCACCGTCGACGCGGGTGTCGCTGGTGTGGACGGGGCCGGAGACGCGTGCGAGCGGCGCCCGCGACACCGCCGTGGTGGTGCGGGAGATGTTCGAGGGCGCCCGGCGGCACGTGTTGATCGCAGGCTACTCCTTCGACAAGGGCGAGGGCGTGCTCACGCCGCTGCACGCAGTGATGCGCGACCGTGGGGTGACGGTCGAGATGTTCGTGCACCTCGACATGGCCGAGCGCGCGCCGATCGACCCCGAGGCGTACCTGCGCGCAGAGGCCGAGGCGTGGAGGGCGCGCTTCTGGCCGTTCGGGGCACCTGCCCCGACGCTGTACGTCGACCCGAGGGCGGCGGTGCCGAAGAGCTACGCGAGCCTGCACGCGAAGTGCGTGGTGGTCGACGGCGCGCGGGCGCTGGTGGGCTCGGCGAACTTCACCGACCGGGGCCACTCCCGCAACGTCGAGGCGGGGGTGCTGGTGGAGGACGCGCGCTTCGCGACGGAGCTGGTGCGCCAGTTCCACGACGCGGTGGGCGTGGGGGTGTTCGTCGCGGTGTGAGGGCCTGGTAGCGTCGCGGTGTGGCGAAGGCAGCCCGCCGAGATTGGACGCGTGAGGACACTCTCCTCGTCCTGCACCTCTACTGGCGCATCCCCTTCCGCCAGCAGCACGCCCGAAACGCGAGGGTCATCGACCTCGCGACGGCCATGGGGCGCTCGCCCAACAGCGTCGCGATGAAGCTCAACAACCTGACCTCCCTTGACCCCGCCGAGCGCGCTCGGGGCGTGAAGGGCCTCGAAGGCGCGTCGGCGCTCGACCGCTCGACCTGGGAGGAGTTCATGCGCGGAGGCGACGTCGTCGCCGAGGCAGAAGCGCTCTGGCAAGCCCGCGTCGAGGGCGCCGCTGCGGGGACGCAAGCACCGTCGGTTGCGCCGGCCCCGCGCGTGACCGAGGCCGAGGGCTGGCGCCGTGTGAGGCTCGGGCAGGACTTCTTCCGGCGCGTGGTGCTGGAGAATTTCAACGGGCGCTGCGCGCTCACGGGCCTCGCGACGCCGGAGCTTCTGGTGGCGAGCCACGTTGTTCCGTGGGCGGACGACGAGACCCGGCGGGTCGACCCTGGCAACGGCATCGCCCTGAACCGGCTGCACGACGCCGCCTTCGACCGGCACCTCATCACCTTCGACGAGGACCTCCGCCTCGTGGTCGGGCGGCGCGTGCGTGACGAGGTCACGCGCGGGGAGCTCGCCGCCGCGTTCCTGGCCTACGAGGGGACGCCGCTAGCGGCGCCGGTGAGGCACGCGCTGTCGGAGCCGTTGCTCGCGAAGCACCGCGAGGTGTTCGGCCGCGTCGCCGCGTGACGAGTGGATCTTCGCTGGCCTCGGTCTGCACCGCGGGGAGTCGCCGCGCACCTCCGCCGTCCCCGCGAGTACGGCGGGGGACTGGCACGGTAGATGCGGAAGGCACTACGGCTTCTGGGCGGTGACGCAGACTTGAACAAACTGGCAAGTCGACTCGTCGCGGCGCGGACGGAGTCGAGGGAGAGGACACATGGCGAAACGCAGTGAATTGGAGCAAGCGAGGCGTAACGAAGCGCTCGCCGACGAAGGCGCAGGGTCCTTCACGGCTGGATCGTCGACCGATGGGGCGGATCCTGTCGTGGTCACCGAGACACGGTACATGTGTCAGGCGGATCTTCTCGAGCAGGGGTGGACTCGTGGTCTCATGCACCATCCCTGTCAACGTGTGCTCGCAGGGGAGTTCACGAGTCTCCCTGAAAGTATCGTTCGAGGAGCCTCTTCGTAGAGACATGGGGCTTGCCCTTGAAGCGGGTTCGCTTCGGCACGGGCTTCTTCGG
>JAEYZO010000644.1 GCA_023428035.1 Pseudomonadota bacterium
GCCTACAACCTCGTCACCGTCGCGCTGGCGCTCTCGGGGCGGATGTCTCCGCTCCTGTGCGCCGCGCTGATGCCCCTGACCTCGCTCTCGCTCGTCGCGGCGACGGCCTGGTCGCTCGGAGCGCGGAGGCCCCTGTGGAGGTCGTGATCCTTC
The DNA here is from genome assembly GCA_023428035.1 of Pseudomonadota bacterium. GTDB lineage: Bacteria > Myxococcota_A > Polyangia > Polyangiales > JAEYZO01. Next base: position 154 of record JAEYZO010000644.1, read on the forward strand.
TGGCTTTCATCGGGCTGGGGCTCGCCGCGGGCGCGCTGCTGCTCTTCGCGAACTCCATGCGGAGCCGCGTCGACCAGCACGCCGACCGGCTCGCGCTCCTGCCCATCAACGACGACGTCGACGACCGCGAAGACGCGGCGGGCGGCGCCCTGGAGACCCCATGAGCGAGACGGAGATCAAGCACTACCGAGAGGGCGAGGCGCGCAAGGAGCGCGTCACCTACGACGACCGATGGTCGCGCTACTTCGTGTGGGCCTCGGTGCTGTGGGGCATCGTGGGGATGCTCGTAGGAGCCCTCATCGCCACGCAGCTCGCGCACCACGGCGCGAACGCGGGGCCCTACCTCACCTACGGCCGCCTGCGGCCGCTGCACACCAACGCGGTGATCTTCGCGTTCGTGGGCAACATGATGTTCGCGGGGGTCTACTACTCCACCCAGCGGCTCTTGAAGGCCCGCATGGCGTCTGAGCTCCTGTCGAAGATCCACTTCTGGGGCTGGCAGGCGATCATCGTGGCCGCCGCGGTGACGCTCCCGCTCGGGCTCACCCAGGGCAAGGAGTACGCGGAGCTCGAGTGGCCCATCGACATCGCGGTCACCGTCGTGTGGGTGGTCTTCGCGGTGAACTTCTTCTGGACCCTCGCGCGACGGAGGGAGAAGCACCTGTACGTCGCGCTGTGGTTCTACATCGCCACCATCGTGACGGTGGCGATGCTCTACATCGTCAACAACCTCGCGCTGCCCTTCAGCGCGCTGCGCTCGTACTCGATCTTCGGCGGCGTGCAGGACGCCCTCACCCAGTGGTGGTACGGGCACAACGCCGTCGCGTTCTTCCTGACGACCCCGATCCTGGGGATCATGTACTACTTCCTGCCCAAGGCGGCGGGGCGGCCGGTCTACTCGTACCGGCTCTCGATCGTTCACTTCTGGGCGCTGGTCTTCGTCTACATCTGGGCGGGGCCGCACCACCTGCTCTTCACCGCCCTCCCTGACTGGGCCCAGACCCTCGGGATGATCTTCTCGCTCATGCTCTGGGCGCCGAGCTGGGGCGGCATGCTCAACGGCCTGCTCACGCTCCGCGGCGCGTGGGACAAGGTGCGCGAAGACCCGGTGCTGAAGTTCTTCGTGGCCGGCGTGACCTTCTACGGCATGGCCACCTTCGAGGGCCCGCTGCTCTCGATCAAGAGCGTGAGCAGCCTCGCGCACTACACCGACTGGATCGTCGGCCACGTGCACGAGGGCGCCCTCGGGTGGAACGGCTTCATGGCCGCCGGGATGTTCTACTGGATGATCCCGCGGCTCTACCGCACGAAGCTCTACTCGAAGAGCGCGGCGGACCTGCACTTCTGGGTCGGCACCGTCGGGATCCTCCTCTACGTGGTCTCGATGTGGGTCGCGGGCGTGACCCAGGGCCTGATGTGGCGCGCGGTCACCCCGCAGGGCGCGCTGGTGTACCCGAACTTCGTCGAGACCCTCATCGCGCTCCGGCCGATGTACTGGACCCGCCTCGTCGGCGGCCTGCTCTACCTCGGCGGGATGATCCTCATGGCGTGGAACCTCGTGATGACGGCGCGGCAGGGCGAGGCCACCGACGGCCAGGCCGACGTGGTCGTCGAGCCCGAGCCCGTCGAGGAGAACAAGGTCCCGTGGACGCGCCTCGTCTTCGGCTTCCCGGTGGTCCTCACGACCTTCGTCACCCTCACCTTCGCCGCGGTGGCCGTCGTGAAGGAGGCCGCCAGCGTCACCCTCGCGGGCATCGCCGTCTTCGCCGCCGTGGTGGGCGTCATCGGCTGGCGCCTCGCGCGCTCGGGCGACACCGGCCCCTCGTGGCACCGCCTCATCGAGGGCCGGGGGCTGATCTTCACCGCGCTCACCCTCCTCGCGGTGGTGGCCGGCGGCGTGCTGGAGCTCATCCCCTCGCTGGTGATCAACCAGGCCAACGCGCGCATGAGCCACCGGCAGCCCTACACCCCGCTCGAGCTCGAGGGCCGCGACGTGTACCTCCGCGAGGGTTGCTACAACTGCCACTCGCAGATGATCCGCCCGCTGCGGTTCGAGACGATCCGCTACGGCGAGCCCTCGACCATCGACGAGTCGATCTTCGACCACCCCTTCCAGTGGGGCTCGAAGCGCACCGGGCCCGACCTCGCGCGGGAGGGCGGGCGCTACCCGAACCTCTGGCACTACCGCCACATGATCGACCCCCGCTCCACCTCGCCGGGCTCGAACATGCCCTCCTACGCGCACCTCGCCACCGCGCGCGTCGACTTCAACGACACCGCGCGGCGCGTCGAGGCCATGCGTACCCTCGGCATCCGCTACCCCGAGGCGCAGGTGACCCAGGCCCCGGCCGTCGCGCGCCACGAGGCCGACGCCATCGTCGCCGACCTCGCCCGCGAGGGCGCCCGCGTCGAGGCCGACACCCAGCTCGTCGCGCTCATCGCGTACCTGCAGCGCCTCGGCCGCTCGCAGAGCACGTCGAGCACCTCGCTGACCCCCGAGACCCCCACCCCCGCCGCGGCGGGTCACTGAGAGAGGAGCGCGACCATGTACCGAGAGTTCTTCACCCGGAGCCCCGTCCTCGCGCTGCCCGTGCTCGCGATGTTCCTGTTCCTCGCGGTCTACGTCGCCGTGGTGCTGGTGACCTGGCGGCGCCCCGCCGGGCCCGTCGCCCGCGACGCCGCGCTCCCCCTCGACGACGCAGAGGAGACCCTGTCGTGACCACCGAGACGATCGACGAAGACGGCGCCCCCGCGAGCGCGCCCCGCGCCGCCAAGGCCCAGAAGCCCCAGTACGAAGACCGCGTCGTGCACTCCTACGACGGCATCGAGGAGTACGACAACCACCTGCCCAACTGGTGGCTCTACACCCTCTACGGCGCGGTGATCTTCTCCATCGGGTACTTCTTCTACTACGAGGTCCTGAAGATCGGCCCCGACCAGACCGCGGCCTACAACCAGTCGATGGAGGCCGACCGCCGCGCCGCCGCCGAGCGCGCGCGCCGCGCAGGGGCGATGACCCCCGAGTCGCTCCGCACCCTCGCGCGGGACCCCTCCACCGTGGCCCAGGGCCGCGCGGTGTTCGCGCAGAACTGCGTCGCGTGCCACCG
>JAEYZO010000693.1 GCA_023428035.1 Pseudomonadota bacterium
GTCGGCGCCGACGCTCGAGGTCGAGAACCCCCCCGCCCCGACCCGACCCGGGGTCACTCGCCCGACCACGCCGACGACACCCACGACCCCCACCACGCCCACCACTCCGACCACGCCCACGCAGCCCGGGACGACCCCTGGGCAGCGCCCGTGGTGGGAGGAGTGACGCGGCTCGGGATCGAGTGCGTAACCCTACGGCGCGCGGGTACTTTGGCCTTGCCGCGCCGACGGGCATGGAGCTATGAGAGCGATCCGCGTGCGAGGTCGCACCCGTCCGGAGGAGGGCGCCCGTGAAGGAATTGGTCCGTTACCTGCTCGACAACCTGTACATCGACTTTCAGGGCGACATCGAGCTCGACACCGTGCGCGAGTACCTCCGCAAGGACAACACCGAAGAGGCCCGTCGTCTCCTCGGCAAGATCAACGAGGAGGGCAGCGTCGACGACCTGCTCCTGAGCCTCGCCGACGTGCTCAAGCCCATGATCTCGACGGGCATCACCGACCAGGTGCTGCGCGAGCAGATCGCGGAGTACGCCGAGTCCTGATCGTCGCCCTCGGGTCGCTCCTCGGGTGCGACCTCGGCGCCGAGCCCCCCGCCATCGACACGGGCCCGCTCAGGGTCGCCTCCAGCACCCCGGACCTCGTCGACGCCGGCCGCTCTGAGCACCCCTCGGGCGCTCCTGTCGTCGTCACCTTCGACCGGCTCCTCGCGCCGTCGACGGTGTCCCGAGCGAGCTTCCGGCTCACCTCCGGCGCGGTGAGCGTCTTCGTCGGTACGACCTATGACCCCGCCCGCCGCCGCGTGGTGTTGGGGTTGAACCCCGGCGACCTGAGGCCCGGGCTCGAGTACGTGCTCACCGTCACCGACCCTTTGCGTGGCTGGGACGGCGCCGCCCTCGCGTCTCCCTACGTCGTGCGCTTCCGCGCCGGGGATCGCGTCACGGTCACCCCACCCGCGGCGCCCTCCCTCGACGAGGTCGCCTCGATCTTCGCTCGCCGCTGCGCCGACGGGGGGTGCCACGCCGGCCCCGCGCCCGCGATGGGACTCGACCTGTCGTCGCCCCTCGCGATCCGTCGCACCGCGGTCGGTGCTCCCTCGGTGCAGCGTCCCGGCGTGAGCAGCGCGAGCACCGACCCACGCTGGGCCTCTCTGCTCCGCGTCGACCCCGGCGTCTCTGACGGCGTCGGACGTCCCGGCTACAGCTACCTGATCTACAAGCTCCTCGGAGACGGACCGATGCTCGGCGAGCGCATGCCGCGCGGCGCGCCACCCCTCAGCGACGACGAGGTAGCGCTCGTCTCCGACTGGATCGCCGCGGGCGCTCGCGCGCCTTGACACTGCCGCGCGCGACGCGGTACGGCCGCCCGCATGTCCCGGCCGCGGCTCACGCTGGCGCTCGTCTTCGTCTTCGGCTCCTTCGGTCTCGGCGCGAGCTGCAGGCAGGGCCGCGGCTCCGCCACCCCGAACACAGAGGGCGGCGCGACGCCTACGGCGCCCGCGTCGGGCGGCCAGATCACCAGCGTCGAGGGCGTCGACCTCACCCCGCTCAGCGCCGCCGAGCGCGAGAGCTTCTGGGCCATCGCCAACGAAGAGCTCTCGCCCTGCGGTGACCCCTACTCGATCGCCGCCTGCGCGCGCGAGCACCGGCCCTGCCGCTCGTGCCTGCCAGCGCTGCGCTTCCTCGCGCGGCGGGTGCAAGACGGGGTGAGCCGCGACCAGGCCTCCGAGCTCCTGCGCTCGCGCTTCGGCCGCGACGCGGTCGCGCGCATCAACATCGGCGACGCGCCCTCGCACGGCCCCGCCGACGCGCCGGTCACCATCGTCGAGTTCAGCGACTACGAGTGCCCTCACTGCCGCCACGCGATGCCCGTGCTGCGCGAGGTCGAGCGGGAGTTCCAGGGCCGCGTCCGCGTGGTGCACATGAACTTCCCGCTGGGGGGCCACATCCACGCGATGGCCGCGGCGCGCGCCGCGCTCGCCGCGGGTCGCCAGGGCAAGTTCTGGGAGATGCACGAGAAGCTCTTCGAGAACCAGAACGCCCTCGAGACCGCCGACATCGACCGCTACGCGCGCGAGCTCGGGCTAGACCTCGAGCGCTTCCACGCCGACATCGCGTCGCCGGAGATCGAGGCCGAGATCCAGCGCACGCGCCGAGAGGGCGAGCGGCTCCAGCTCCAGGGCACGCCGACGATCTACATCAACGGCCGGCGCTATGACCTCCCTGTCGAGCGCGCCCCTCTGCGCGAGTGGGTGCAAGACGAAATCGACGCCCCCGCGCCCCCGCGCCGCTGAGCCTAAGCGGTCTCGCATAGGTCTCCTCCCATCCCCGTGCAGACCCGCTTCGCGCTGCGGCGTTGCTTCTCCCTGGCGCGCCGCGAGCACGCGGCGGTCGAAGCGTGTCGGGTATGGGAGAAGGCTGATGTGAGACCGCTTAGATCAGCCGCAGGTCAGTCTTGCCGCTGTGCGAGGGGGGCGTCGCGGTTGGCCTCCACCCCTCTGCCCCTCCTCCGTCACCGGAGGAGGGGAGTGGCTCTTTCGCCAGTGTGCGCGGGAGAGGCCGCTGCGCCCGTCGTTCCCAGCCTCCATCGCGATGCGATGGGGACTCCCCTCCTCCGGTGACGGCTTTGCATTGGTCAGAAGTGTGGGTGGCTGTGGGCGACGGGGCTGTTGGGCCTCCCCCCCAGCCCCTCTCCCACGTAGTGCTCAGGATTGACCTCATCTCTGGGAGCGGTTTGCGCGGGAATTCCAGAGTGACTCGCGAAGTCGGAGGGGAACGACCCGCGACGCCTGAGCCTCGATTTCGGGTGTCCCTCGCGGCGGGGGGCCACCGCGATTTCTTCGCGCCCTCCGTGTGGTCGAGAAGCAAGTTCTTCGC
>JAEYZO010000696.1 GCA_023428035.1 Pseudomonadota bacterium
GCGAAGAACTTGCTTCTCGACCACACGGAGGGCGCGAAGAAATCGCGGTGGCCCCCCGCCGCGAGGGACACCCGAAATCGAGGCTCAGGCGTCGCGGGTCGTTCCCCTCCGACTTCGCGAGTCACTCGGGAATTCCCGCGCAAACCGCTCCCAGAGATGAGGTCAATCCTGAGCGGTCACGGAGGAGGGCAGAGGCCAACCGGAACGAACGACCTCGCAAAGCGGCAAGACCGACCTGCAGCCCGTATGAGCGAGGCGGCTCGCCGTAGACACTCGCCCCGGCGCGTTGCTACCCCCGACGCACCCACCATGTCGCTCTCCCCTGGGGCCCTCGTTCGGGTCCGCTCGCGCCAGTACCTCGTCGAGGCCGTCACGCCGCCGCCCGAGCACGGGCAGCACACCCTCGTCTCCCTCGCCTGCGTCGACGACGACGCCCAGGGCGAGCGCCTCGACGTGCTCTGGGAGCTCGAGCTCGACGCCCGCGTGCTCGACGCCGCGTCGTGGGCCGACGTGCACCGCCGGGGCTTCGACCCCGCCTCGCGCTTCGCGGCCTACCTCCACGCGCAGCGCTGGGCCTGCGTCACCTCCACCGACGCCGCGCTCTTTCAATCTCCCCACCGCGCGGGCATCCGCATCGACCGGTACCAGCTCGAACCCCTGCGAAAGGCCCTCAGGCTCCCGCGGGTCAACCTCTTCATCGCCGACGACGTGGGGCTCGGAAAGACCATCGAGGCCGGGCTCATCCTCCGGGAGCTCATCCTCCGGCAGCGGGTGAGGCGGGTGGTCGTCGCCGCGCCGCCCTCCGTGGTCACCCAGTGGAGGGAGGAGCTCGACGAGCGCTTCGGGCTCTCGTTCGTCACCTTCGACCGCGCCTTCGTGAACCTCCGCCGGCGCGAGCGCGGCTGGGCCACCAACCCCTGGACCACCCACTCCCGCTTCATCATCTCCCACGCGCTCCTCCGCGATGAGGACTACGCCGCCCCCTTGCGCGACTGGCTCCACGACGCCTCGCTCGGGCCCGCGCTGCTCATCCTCGACGAGGCCCACAACGCCGCGCCCGCGTCGGGCTCTCGCTACGCCGTCGACTCGAAGCTCACCCGCGCCGTGCGCGAGCTCGCGCCCCTCTTCGAGCACCGGCTGTTCCTCTCGGCCACGCCCCACAACGGGCACTCCAACTCCTTCGCCGCGCTCATGGAGATCCTCGACCCGCAGCGCTTCTGCCGCGGGGTGAAGGTGCGCCGCGCGCTCCTCAACGACGTGATGGTGCGGCGGTTGAAATCCGACCTCGCCGCCGCGGGGGAGGAGTCGTTCCCGAGGCGCGAGGTGCACGAGCTCACCGTCGACGGGCTGCCCCCAGACCACCCCTCGCTCACGCTCCCCGCGCTCCTCGACCGCTACGCCGCCGCGCTCGAGGCCGCCGCGGGAGACTCCCGCGCCCAGCGCAACAGCGCCGCCGTGATGACCCTCGGGCTGCAGAAGCGGCTGCTCTCCTCCGTCGAGGCCTTCGCGCGCACCCTCGCGGTGCACCGACGCACCGTGCTCGCCCGCGCCGAGAAGGCCGCGAAGGCGCCCCCCGCGCAGACAGAGCTCGTCACCGACGCCCCCGGCCCCGACGACGAGGCCGGAGCCCTCGACGACGCCACCCGCGCCGCGCTCGAAGACGACTCCGCCCGCGCGCTCAGCGAGTCGACCCCCGCGCCCGCCGACGACGCCCGCGCGCTCCTCGACGAGATGTCACGCGTCGCCGAGACCGCCCGCCACGCGCCCGACCCCCGCGTCGAGGCGCTCGTCGAGTGGCTGCGCGAGCGCTGCTGCCCGGGGCTGCCCCGCGCGGGAGACCCTCCCCCCGCCGTCGCCCCACAGTGGAGCCGCCGTCGCGTGTTGATCTTCACCGAGTACGCCGACACGCAGCGCTGGCTCGCGCGGGTGCTGCGCGAGGCCGTCGCGGCGACCGACGAGGCCGAGTCACGCGTGGGGGTGTTCCACGGGGCGCTCGGGGACGACGAGCGCGAGGCGCTCAAGCGGGCGTTCAACGCCGAGCCCGACGACCACCCGCTGCGGGTGCTCATCGCCACCGACGCCGCGCGCGAAGGGGTGAACCTCCAGAACCACTGCGCCGACCTCTTTCACTTCGACGTGCCGTGGAACCCCTCGCGCATGGAGCAGCGCAACGGGCGCATCGACCGGAAGCTCCAGCGCGCGCCGGTGGTCCATTGCCACTACTTCGCCTTCGCGCAGCGGCCCGAGGACCACGTGCTGCGGGTGCTGGTGCGCCGCGCCGAGACCGCCCGGCGGGAGCTCGGCTCGCTCCCCGCGGTGCTCGAACGACGTCTCACCGCGGCCCTCGACAAGGGCCTGCGACGCAAGGACCTCCCCGACGTGCAGCGCGCGCTGGAGGTCGACGACGCTCCCGCGACCGCCGCCTCGGAGGACGACAGCGCGGTGGGCGCGGCCTCCGCGGCGAACGCGAAGGCCGAGCTCGAAGCGACGCGCGAGGCCGCGGCGCTCGACGAGCGATTGAACGAGCTCGGTCGCATCCTCGACCGGTCGCGGGCGCACCTGAAGCTCGACGAGGAGACCCTCGAGGCGACGGTGTCGAGCGCGCTGCGGCTGCTGGGCGCGCCTCCCCTCGAAGCGATGGAGCCGTTGGCGCCGCCCGCGGGGAGCAAGGCGAAGCCCGTCCCTCGGTGGAGGTTCCCCGAGCTTGACAAGGTGCGTGGGGCCGACCCGACCTGGGCCGAGGCGCTCGACGCGCTGCGCCCGCCCATGCCCGCGGAGATGCGTCACCGCGTGGCGGAGTGGCGACGGAAGACCCCGCCGCGGCCCGTGGTGTTCCGCGACCCCGGGGTGATGGACCGCTCGGTGGTGCACCTGCACCTGGAGCACAGGGTGGTGCGGAGGTTGTTGGGGAGGTTCCTCGCGCAGGGCTTCGTGCACGACGACCTGGCGAGGGCGTGCGTGCTGCCCTCGTCGAGCGCGGTGCACCGCGTGGCGCTGCTGGGGCGCCTCTCGCTCTACGGCCCCGGCGCGTCGCGCCTGCACGACGAGGTGCTCGCGGTCACGGCCCAGTGGACGGGCGAGGCGACCGAGCGCGCGAAGCCCCTGGTGGCCTACCGCGAGACGACGCACCGCGACGCCCTCGACGAGCTCGACGCGGCCCTGCGCGCGCCCGAGGCGGGGGACTTTCCTCCGACGCTGCTGGAGCGCTTCGCGCGCTCGGCGGCGGGCGACGTGGCGGAGCTGCTCCCTGCGCTCGCGACGCAGGCGACGATCCGCGCCGAGGCCGCGCGCTCGATGCTCGACCGACGCGCGGCCGACGAGTCGAAGAAGCTCACGGAGCTGCTGGAGGGCCAGCGCGCGCAGATCACCCGCGAGGTCGAGAGGTTGAAGGCGAGCGACGACCCGAGGCAGGCGACGCTCCCGATGGAGGGCCTGGAGGGCGACGCGGCGCGGCAGCGCGAGGCCGACCAGCGCTACTGGTCACGGAGGCTCGCTCGCATCGAGGTGGAGCTGGCCGACGGCCCGAGGGAGATACGCGCGCACTACGGCGCGCAGGCGCTGCAGGTGACGCGGATCGGGCTGGTGTAGCTCGCGCGGCCGGGGTGAGGGGGCCAGCGC
>JAEYZO010000719.1 GCA_023428035.1 Pseudomonadota bacterium
GGTCTTCCGCGTCATCGACGGCACCCTGCTCTCGGTCGTGCCCGGCGACCCCGCGGCGCTGCTCGTGGCCGAGGCCGCGGGCGGAGGCCGCTCGCTCACGGTGATCACCCTGCCCGTGGCGGCGCTCCCGGGGCTCTCTCCCCGCGCCGTAGCCACCGACGGAGGCGCGCCCGCCGACCCGACGCGGGCGGTGCCCACCGCCACGCTCCAGCGCAGCCCGGCGCTCACCCTCGAGCTCCCGGTGCTCGCGGCGGCGCCGTTGGGCGCGGGCGCGACGGGCACCTCGCGGCGCTTCCTCGTGACCGTGGGCGAAGCCACGCCCTGCGAGGATGGCCGTTGCCCCGTCGAGGGCGAGGCGCGGCTCCTGTCGTTCCCTCCGCAGGGCGAGGCCTCGTCGCAGACCTTCGCGGCGCAGTCTCAGTCCCGCGGGCTCTTCGCGGGCGCCGACCGGGAGCTCATCGCCTGGGTCGAGCGCCGGGTCGAGCCCCGCGGCGCGGCCTGGTCGCTGCGCCCCGACGGCGCGCTGAGCTCCGGCGCGTGGGTGCAGGGCTCCCTCGCCCACGCCGACGTGGTCTCCTGCGGAGACGACCGCTGGCAGGTGGCGGTCTCCGCCGCGGCCCCCGCGCGGGTGAGCGCCCTGCCGCTCTCGTGCAGCCGCGCGCGGGTGAACCTCCCCGCGCCGCGCTGATCACAGCCTCCAGCGGAACACCCTGCACTCGATGTCGCCGTTCCACACGGCGTGCTCGAGGTCGGGGGCGACGCCCATGGCGCGTCGGAGCTCGGGGTCGGCGACGAGCATCGCGACGGTGCCCCCGCGCGCGCGCATCGCGTCGGAGAGCTGCCGGTAGAAGCCCGCGCGCTGCAACGGCCGCGTGCTGGTGCGCTCGCCGTAGGGGGGGTCGGTCACCACCCACCCGGGTACGGAGGGGCGCTCCAGCGCGCGCAGGTCGCGCTGCGCGAGCGACACGCTGTCGGTGAGCCCCGCGGCGCGGAGGTTCGCGCGCGTCGCCTCGACGGCCTCGGGGTCGTGGTCGCTGGCCTCGATGGGGGCGACGGGGGCGGGCCGCTCCCGAGCGCGGGCGTCTTCGCGGAGGGACTCCCACGCGCGGCGCGCCTCGGGGTCGTCGAAGCGGGGCCAGCGCTCGAAGCCGAAGCCGCGTCGGAGCCCCGGGGCCATGTCGCGGGAGATCATCGCCGCCTCGAGGGCGATGGTGCCCGCGCCGCACATCGGGTCGCAGAGGGGCTGCGAAGGGTCCCACTCGACGGCGTAGAGCACCGCGGCGGCGAGGGTCTCTTTCATCACAGCGTCGACCACCGAGCGGCGAAGGCCCCGGCGGTGCAAGGGCTCGCCCGAGAGGTCGAGCATGAGCCTGGCCTCGTCGCGCTCGAGGTGCACCTGCACCGAGACGTCGGGGTCGCGCGCGTTGACGTCGGGGCGCGCGCCGCGCGCGTCGCGGAGCTGGTCGACCACGGCGTCCTTCACCTTCAGGGCGATGAAGCCCGTGTGGTTGAAGCTCGCTCCGCGGCCCGTGGCGCGCACCGCGAGGGTGTGCCGAGGGGTGACCCAGGGGCTCCAGTCGATGGCCCTCGCGGTGTCGTAGAGCTCCTGCGCGTCGCGGGAGGGGCCCGCGCCGAGCTCCACGAGCACCCGCACGGCCACCCTGGACCACAGGCACGCCCGCGCGCCGTCGGCGAGCTCGCCGGAGAAGTGCACGCCCCCGCGGTCGCCGCGCACCCCGCGCAGCCCGAGGGACCGAAGCTCCGCGCGCAGCACCCCTTCGGTGCCGCGCGCCGCGGGGGCGAAGAATCGATGGCTCACGTCTCGCGGACCATACACGCTCGCCGTGGGCCTTGACCCGCGCGGCGCGGGGCGAGAGGGTGCGCGCCCATGAGCGACAGCATCCAGGCGCGACTCCAGAAGGTCTTCGAGGCCGACCGCACCCTCCGCGAGGCCGAGCGTTCTTTCTTCGAGGGCGTCGACGACGACGCCCCCCGCGTCGAGGCCCTCGCCGCCGCGCTCGACGAGGCCCGCGACCACGACGACGCCGAGGAGTCCGTCGCCCGGCTGATCCGCGTGGCCGACCTCCTCACCGACATCGGCGGCGAGCGCGCCACGCGCCTCCTCGCGGCGCTGCTCGACCACGAGGAGCCCGCCGTGCGCCTCGCCTCGGGCGAGGGCCTCATCGACCTGGCCTACTCCCGCTACGCCGAGGTGGCCCGGGTGTTCGAGTCGCTCATCGACGACGGCAAGGCCGTGGTGGCGCTGCGAGAGGTCCCGCTGCTCCTGGCGCAGGTGGGGGAGCCCGGCGGCGTGAAGCTCTGCGTGCGGCTCCTGAAGCACCCCGACGCCGACGTGGTGGCCTCGGCGGTGCAGGCCCTGGTGGAGTTCGGCGACCCCAACTCCGCGCGCGAGATCGAGAAGCTCAAGGGCGACACCCGCATGGTGAGCGCCGACGACGAGGCCGACGAGGGCAGCTACACCGTCGGCGACTTCGCGCGCGAGGCCCTCGACGAGCTGCGCCCGCGCCGCGACTGAGAGCGTGTTCAGGCCGAAACCCGGCGGATCGCGAAGGGACACGAGTCGGGCGAGGAACGTCGCCGAAGCGATACCGTGAGTCTTGCGAGGCGGCGTGACGCCGACCGACGACGTGGATCTGAAGCGAGGCGTCGGGAATTCGGCCCGAACACGCCCTGAGCCCTCAAAAGAACGTGTAGAGGAACGGAGCCGCGGGCGACGCGCCCAACAACAGCGCCGCGGCCACCACCACCGACGCGGCGATCGCGGGGAGCAGCCACCAGCGCCGCTGCTCCCACGCGAAGCGCAGCAGGTCACGGATCACGCGCAGCGCCTGGGGTCGTCTCTTCACCGGACCCGGAGCATACCGTCAGTCGGGCACCAGCGCGTCGCGCCACGCGTCTCCCTCGGGCCACGGCGGCTGCGCGTCGCGCGCGAAGACGAAGCCCTCGATCACCAGCAGGTCCATCCTCGTGCGCATGAAGCACCGGTAGGCCTCGTCGGCGGTCCGCACGATGGGCTCTCCCCGCACGTTGAACGAGGTGTTGAGCAGCACCGGCGCGCCGGTCTCGCGCTCCACCGCCTTGAGGAGCGCGTGGTACCGCGGGCTCACCGCGGCGTCGACGGTCTGCACCCGCGCGCTGCCGTCGACGTGCGTCACCGCGGGCAGCCCCGCCCCCTCGCGCACGGGGGCCGTCACCAGCATGTACGGCGACTCCCCCGCGAGGTCGAAGTACCGCCCCGCGTCTTCGCGGGTGACGCTCGGCGCGAAGGGCCTGAAGCCCTCGCGCAGCTTCAGGTCCTCGTTGAGCCTGCGCTTCATGTCGGGGTCCCTCGGGTCCGCGAGGATCGAGCGCGAGCCCAGCGCGCGCGGCCCGAACTCCATCCGCCCCGAGCACCAGCCCACCACGCCCCCCGAGGCCACGGTCTTCGCGACGCGCTCCAGCAGGGCCTCTTCGTCGAGGCGCTCGCCCACCGCGCCTCGCTCGGCCATGAGCCTCGCGACCTCGCCGTCGCTCACCCTCGGGCCCAGCAGCGCGCCCTTCATCGCGTCACGGCCGCCGCGCACCTCCCGCGGCCGCCCGAGGTACTGGTGCCACGCGGCGAGCGCGCAGCCCACGGCGCCCCCGGCGTCTCCCGCGGCGGGCTGCACCCATAGGTCGGTGAAGCCCGTGTCTTCGCGGAGGATCCTCCCGTTGGCGGTGCAGTTGAGCGCCACGCCGCCGGCCATGCACAGCGCCGTGAGCCTCGTGCGTCGGTGCAGGTCGCGGCACATCCGCAGGACGGCCTCTTCGAGCACCGACTGAACGCTCGCGGCGATGTCCATCTCGCGCTGCGCGGGCGGCGTGTCGGGGGCCAGGGGCTCGCCCCCGAAGAGGTCATGAAAGCGCCGCGAGGTCATGCGTCGCCCCGCGACGTAGTCGAAGCAGCGAGGGTCGAGGCGAAAGCTCCCGTCGTCGCGCAGGTCGATCACCTCTCGGAGGATGGTCTCGCGGAAACGCGGCTCGCCGTAGGGCGCGAGGCCCATGACCTTGTACTCCCCCGAGTCGACCCTGAACCCGAGGTAGGCCGTGAAGGCCGAGTACAAGAGCCCCAGCGAGTGCGGGAACCTGATCTCGCGCTGCAGGGTGAGCGTCGCGCCCTCTCCGACGCCCTGGCTGGTGGTGGCGTGCTCGCCCACGCCGTCGACGGTGAGCACCGCGGCGCGCTCGAAGGGAGACGGGTAGAACGCGCTCGCGGCGTGGGCCTGGTGGTGCTCGGTGAAGAGCGCCTCGCTCTCGCAGCCGACGAGGTCCTCGAGGGCGCCCGCGACCCAGAGCTTCTGCTTCGCCCACACGGGCATCGCGGCGATGAAGGCCCCGAGGCTGCGCGGGGCCGTGGCGACGTACGACTCCAGGATGCGCGCGAACTTGCGCACGGGCTTGTCGTAGAAGACGACGTGGTCGACGCGGGGGCCGTCGATGCCCTCCTCCGCGAGGCACCACGCGACGGCGCTCCGCGGGAGCGCGGGGTCGTGGCGCTTGCGGGTGAAGCGCTCCTCGTGGGCGGCGGCGACGATCTCGCCGTCTCGCAGCAGGCACGCGGCGCTGTCGTGGAAGAGCCCCGACACGCCGAGCACGTACACCGGCGCGGTCACGACATGCGCTCGAAGTCGTCGCGGGAGAAGCCCTCGGAGCGGCGCTCGACCCAGTGCGAGCCCGCGCCGGGCTCCGAGGCGTCGAGGGGGTTCACGCCGAAGATCGCGAGGGCGCCCCGCGTCGGGACGATCACCGTGAAGTACACGAGGGTGAGGAGCGCCGCGGTCACC
>JAEYZO010000643.1 GCA_023428035.1 Pseudomonadota bacterium
CCGCGGTGGCGCGCGCGATGGGAGGGACCTCCTGGGGCGACCGGATGCTCTCGCTCCGCGGCGTCGAACCCTCCCAGTGGACCGCCCTCGCCCGCGACCTCTCGACGCGCACCGACGAGGCCTGGCATCGGGTGCTCTTTGAGGGCGCGCAGGCGCGGGGCCTCTCGCGGGTGCTCCCGTGGGACCTCGACTTCGCGCTCCGTCGTGACGGCGCCGTCGCAGACACCCGTCTCCCGGCGGACGGCGCGGTCGAGCGCGCGCGGCGCATCCTCACGGGCTGGGGCTTCGACCTCGACCACCCGCCCGTGCGCGTGGTGGTGCGGGAGTTCTCCTTCGGCGGGCAGACGCTCTCGATCCGCGTCCCCAATGACGTTCGCACGGTGGTGCGGCCGAAGGCCGGGGCGGAGTTCCTCCGCACGCTGATGCACGAGCTCGGTCACGCGCTGCAGGCGACGCGCACCGCGACGCCGTACCCCATCGCGCGAGGCTACGAGTGGGTGCCGGGGGTGACCGCCCCGGGCTTCGACGAGGGCATGGCCGAGGTGTCGGCGCTTCTCGTCGACGACGACGCCGTGCTCGCGCGCTACACCGACCTCACCCCCGAGGAGCGGCGCTCGGTGCTCGACGAGGCGCGCCGTCACGAGCTCGCGTCTCTCCGGTCGCTGCTCGCGCAGGTGGCCTTCGAGCGCGCGGCCCTCGACGACCCCGAGCAGGACCTCGACGCGCTCCAGCGCCGCGTCGACCACGAGCTGCGCGGGGTGGAGTTCCCGGCCGACGCGCCGCCGACCTGGGCGGCGACGCCCTTCCTCGCGACCTACCCCATCTACCGGCAGAGCTACGTGATCGCGGCGGCCGTCGCGGCGCAGGTGCACGCGGCGCTGCGAGAGCGCTTCGGCGAGCGGTGGCTCTCGCCCGAGGCGGGGCGCTTCCTCACCGAGACGCTCTACGCTCCGGGCGAGATGGTCCCGTGGACCGAGCGGCTCTCCCGCGCGACGGGCCGCCCCCTCGACACCGACGCGCTCGTGGCGCGGCTGGTGCGCTGAGGGCTCAGCGCGGCGCGTAGCGCAGGGTGAGCGCGTCGCCGAGCGCCGTCACCGCCAGTGGAGGATGGGCACGAGGGCCCCGATGGAGACCCCCACCGCGGCCCCCGCGAGCACGTCGGTCCAGTAGTGGTAGCCGGCCTGGACCTTGAGGACCCCGACCCCCGCGGCGAGCGCGCCGCCGACGCCGAGCACCACCCATCGCCAGGGGCTCCTCGGGTGCCTCAGCCAGAAGGTCACCGCGTAGGACGTCGCCGCCGCGAAGGCCGTCGACGTGTGCCCCGAGAAGAACGACCGCGCCGCGTCGCTGCTGTTGCGGTCCTCGTCGGACACCGACGGGTCGTAGATCAAGGGCGCGGGCCGACGCACGGCGAACTTGGTGAGCTGCGTCGCGGCCTGCGTGAGCAGCACCGCCTGCGCCATGACCACCACGTCTTCGATCCATCCCCGGCCGCGGCTGTCGATGAGGTCGAGCGCGAGGGGCAGCGCGAGGAGCCCGATCACCGCGGCGTCGGCGACCGTGTGCGCCGTGGGCGAGTAGTTGCCGAGGGCGGTGCGGTCGAGCGCGTTGACGCCGTCGGGGGAGCAGCCCGAGGGGTACGCGAGGCACGCGGGCCGCGGCACCTCGACGAGCGCCGCCGAGGTGCCCGCGAGGCCCAGCCCGAGCAGAGGGAGGTCGACGCCGAGGCGCACCTGGTAGGGGCTCTGCGCGAAGGCTGGGGCGCCCACCGAAGTCACAGCCATCACGACCGCGGAGGTGAGGGTGAGACGGGGCATCCGGTGACGCTCTCACGCGCGCGCCCACGGCGACAGGGCGCGACGCGCGATCACCGACGGCGACGTCGCCGCAGCGCCGCCGCGAGGGCGACCATCATCAACAGCCCCGTCCCCTTCGTCGCGCGCGGAGTCGTCGCTCGGCACTGGCACCCGCCCTCCACCGTGGGGTCGTCGCCGAGCTCGCCCGCGTCGCTCGCGTCTCCGCCGTCGCTCGCGTCTCCGGCGTCTCCGCCGTCCCCCGCGTCTCCAGCGTCGGAGATCATCACCCAGACGTCGTCAACCTCGCCCGCGTCCTCCAGGAGCGCGACGTCCTCCTCGACCCCCGCGTCGACGGGCTCCACGGGTACGTCGACGACCATCGCCCCCGCGTCTCTCACCGCGGCGCGGACGCGCACGCTGCACCGCACCGCGTCGTCGGCGGGGCCGAACCAGGTCACGCCCTCCTGCACGAGCCCGTAGGTCTCGCTCACGGTCATGTCCATCGGCACGTCGGGGATGTTCAGCACGAAGGAGAAGCGCCCCACCGCCCCCGGCGCCGTCGCGTGGTCGACCCCCGACGGGCGGCTCGCGCTCACCCAGTTCTCACGGTCGTAGAACACCCCCGCGCGGTCGCGAGGGCCCGTGGTGCCGAGCCGCGTCGACGCGATCTGCCACGTCGCCGTGCCGGTGTTGCGGTACTCGACGTAGGCCACGGGTCGCTCCCCCGCGTTCGCCGTCGCGGGACAGCTCACCGCCACCAGCGTCGCCGCGTACGCAGGAGTCGTCGGGGTCGTGGCGCACCCGTCGCGCGCGAAGCCGTTGGCGGGAGAGCGCGACACGCGGTTGGCGGTGATCGGGCCGTAGTCGCCGTCCTCCGCGATGCGGTCGCCGGGGTTGTTCACGTTCCAGAGGCGCTGAAAGGCCCGGGTCGAGTCCGCGCGGCGGTCTCCGCCGGGGCAGTCGAAGTGGACGTCGTCGCTGCCGGGGTACGGGTGGCGGCAGCCCGCGTTGGTCATCGCCCGCAGCGCCGCCGACCAGTTCGCGAGGTCCACCGCGATGCCGGTCTGGTGGTTGGAGTTCCCCGGCGTCGCCGCGAGGCCGCAAGCGCCCGAGTGGTAGAGTACGTACTGGTCCGCGAGGGTGCGGAACATGGAGTTGATCCGAAGCGGGGTGACCGCGGCGGCGTTCCAGAGGGCGGTGCGCGCGCTGGCCTGCATGAGCGAGAAGATCCGCGACTCGCTCAGGGTGATCCCCGCGCGCGGGGTGGCGTTCACGAACACCCCGGGGAACATGCAGATCTGCGTCTCGACGAGCTGCCGCGAGATCCCGACGACCCCCGCGGTGCTGCACTGCCTCCTCGCGGCGACGCTCGCCACGGTCTGCGCGTGGGCGGCGTGGCCCGCGAGGGCGAGCGCGAGGGGGGCGAGGGTCGAGGCGCGGGGCTTCACGGCGATCCGGCGCGCATCGCAGCAC
>JAEYZO010000645.1 GCA_023428035.1 Pseudomonadota bacterium
CCCCCCGCCGCGACTGGTACGCTGACGACGTGTTCGTGAAGACCGAAGCCGGCGCCGGGCCCCTCGACCCCCTCGACCCGTCGCCCCCGCACGACCCCAACCCCGACCCCGACCCGGCGCCTGAGCCCACCCCAGAGCCCTCGCCGGAGCCGACCTCCGAGTCGACCTGACAGACTCCGTAACTGACAGAGTCCGTCGCGCGGCGCTCACGAACAGACTTACAGAGTCGCAGACTCACAGCGTCTGTTCCTTCGTGAGTGCCGGACTCTGCGAGTGACAGAGGGCGGGAGTCACAGAGTCTGTCGTTCGTCGTTGTGGCGGCGCGCGCGGCGGGCGTAGCGTGCGCGGCCTGCGATGAGCCGGACGAAGCGCAAGGGCCCCACCGGGCTGAAGGTGGTGGCGGTGGCCAACGGCAAGGGCGGCGTGGGCAAGACCACCACCGCGGTGAACCTCGCGGCGCTGCTCTCGGCGGCGAAGCGCAAGGTGCTGCTGGTCGACACCGACCCGCAGGGCAGCGCGACGTGGTGGAGCGAGCGGGGCAAGCCCATGCCCTTCACCCTCGCCACCGAGACCGACCCCGAGACGCTCTCGCGGCTGCGTGAGGTCGACGGCTACGACGTGGTGGTGGTCGACTCTCCGCCGCGGCTCGACTCCGAGGGCCTGCAGGCCGTGGCCCGCGCGGCGGACTACGTGGTGCTGCCGACGCCTCCGGCGCCGCTCGACATGTCGGCGCTGATCACGACGATCCGGTCGGTGATCGCGCCTACGAAGGTCGCGCACCGGGTGCTGCTCACCCGCGTCGACCCGCGCTCGCTCAACGAGGCCATGGAGGCCCTGGAGACCCTGCGCGAGGCGGGGGTTCCGGCCTTTCACGCGGTGGTGCGTACCTACAAGGCCCACGAGCGCGCGTCGCTGGCGGGGGTCGCCGTGAGCGACTACGCGGGACCCAACGCGAAGGAGGCCGCGGGCGACTACCGCCGCGTGGTCGATGAGGTGCTCCGTGACTGGTAGCCAGAAGCCCCGCAAGGGCCTCGCGGATTTCCTCGGTCAGGCGCTGAAGGAGCCCGCGCCCGCCGCGCCGAAGCCGTCGTCCCCGCCTCCCGCGGTCGAGCCGAAGGCCGCGGAGCCCGCGCCCGCCGCGAAGGAGCCCGCGGAGAAGAAGAAGCCCGCGAAGAAGAACAGAGTGACAGAGTCTGTGAGTCTGGGAGTCCCGCTGTACCAGCGGCTGACGCGCAAGGAGGTGCGCTTCAGGGACGACCAGCTCGAGGCCCTCGACCGGCTCTCCCGGAGGCTCTCCCGGGCCAAGCGCGGGGCGGGCGGGGAGCGCATCACCGAGAACACCCTGGTGCGGGTGGCGGTGGACCTTCTGCTCCGGCGGGCCGACGCGATCGTGGGCGAGACCGAGGCCGAGATCCTGCGGTCGGCCAGCGAGAAGAAGTGACAGACTAACAGACTTACGGACTGACAGACTCACGGAGTCTGTCGGGTGCCTGCCACGTGGTAGAGGCCGACGCGCACGGTGGGCGTGTCGTAGTCGAGCCCGACCATGCTGGGTACGGCGGGGAGGGCGTCGTCGACGACGCGCTCGAGGCGGTAGCGGCGCTCGACCTCGTCGCAGAGGGGGCGGCCCTCGGCGGTGCTGCACAGCGACGAGCGGACGTAGAAGGTCTGGCGGCCGACGCGGTCGAGGTCATCGAGGGCCTGGCCTCCGCGCAGGAGCACGGGGTTGTGACCGAGGGGCTCGTAGCCGCGGTAGAAGGGCAGCACGTCGACGCGTCGGTCCACGCGCTCGAGCCAGGCCACGGCGGCGCCGCGGGGGACGCGGTCTCGCCACGCGAGGACGTCGGCGGCCTCGAGGGCGTCGGTGGGCCGGCGCAGCCAGGGCTCGCGGTAGCGGAGGAACACCCCGGCCAGGGCGATGAAGACGATCATTCCGAGGGCCATGGACTGGTTGCGGTCGCGGGGCGCGGGCGAGAGCGTCGCGGCGATGAGGGCCACGGCGGCGAAGGAGTAGAGCCGCAGGTAGGCCTGGTGGATCCAGGGGACGGTGGCGCCGTAGCCCACGAGGTCGGCGGCCATGAGCCCGGCGAGGGAGGCGTAGGCGACGACGGCGGTGAGCCCGGCGCGTCGGAGCGAGCGCGAGGCGGCGAAGGCGAGGGAGGCGATGACAAGCGCGGGGGGCGCGGCGGCGAGCAGGCGCTTCGAGAGGTGGAAGGACCGCGCGTCGTGCCCGGCCCACTGCGACCCGAAGGGCGAGTGGAGCACCGAGAGGAGGGTGGTGCCCGAGAGGATCCCCACGACGGCGCCGACGCCGATGACGGTGACGACGGTGCGAGAGACGCGGTCGCGCAGGCGCCCCGGGCCGAGGAGCAGGGGGAGGGGGGTGAGCGCGGCGGCGACCCACCCGACGGGGTGCACCAGGGCGCTCTGGGTGACGACCAGGCCGGCGGCGAGGAGGGTCAGGCCGAAGCCGCGGTTGCGCCACGAGCGCGTGAGGATGAGTGAGGTGAGGATGGCCGCGGCCACCAGGAGCAGGGCGCTGACGGAGCCGTAGTACGACTCGCTGCGGGCGAGGCGGCTCAGGATGGGGTCGAAGGCCACCGCGAGGGAGAGCGCGAAGGCGAGGGAGGCGCGAGCGCCCATGCGGCGGGCGATGAAGAGGGCCGCGGGGGGCGCGAGCGCGCAGAGGACGCCCTGGGCGGCGAAGAGGGCGGTGTCGGGGTGGCGCGGCGCGACCCAGCGGACCCAGCCGAAGAGCGAGCGGAAGCCTGGGCCGTAGGGGTGGAACTGCGGCGAGATCGCGGCGGAGACCCAGAGGGGGCCCTGGCCGTTCTGGTGAAAATACCCTGAGGCGAGGGCGAGGACGCGAGCGGTGAAGGTGCCGACCCAGAGGGCGAGGTAGGGGCGCAGCGAGGGGTCGCGCATGTCGGCGCGCAGGCGCTCGCGGCCCCGCGCCGCGAGCAGGCACGCGACGGCCGCGAGCAGCAGCCACGGGACGCTGTTGAAGAAGGTGGGCTCGCTCAGGAG